>JBAXWD010000065.1:0-3686 GCA_037128645.1 Candidatus Berkelbacteria bacterium | reverse complement strand
TACTTGAACTTACCCAAACTAAATCTTTCAAGGTGCTTCTCCTTTTAAGTAAAAACATGCTTCATTTATGTTATTTTATCAAGAATATTTCTCATAAAAGTTTTTTTAATCCTGAGGTAAAATCATCACGAAATGAACCTATAGTGTAATTTTCTTTTGCCTGTTCAAAAGAACACCTCGATAAATATTTTACACCTTTATTGTCCATCTGGCTGTATCGCATAATCACTTTTTCGATTGTTTCGATGAAATTATCGGCGAAAATTTCACCACAACTACCAATATCAATCCCGCATTCGCGGCTAACCAAAGGAATTAATCCAGCGTGCATACCAGTAGCCACTGATCCGCTCATTCCTTCACTGCACGATGGCAAAATTGTAAAAGCGCAATTTTCAACGATTGTTCTATAGTCAGCAGAATCCGGCTTAACCCAACCATGTAAAATAATATTAGGAGTTTCAAAAAGCTCCTTGTGATAAAGTTTGGCAAAATCCTTTTCTCTTTTTACATCGCCACAAATATGCAATGTCAATTCTGAATGCTTCGGAAATATCTCAAGTAACAAATCTAGCCCTTTGTGCACGGCGCCAATGCTTCCGAACCATAGAAAATGTTTTTTGGCTTTTGTAAAATTTCGCGGCTTGATATTGCCCAAGTTGACTTGGCCGAAAGCAGAAGTATGAATAGTTTCAATTTTTTTATAATGCCCGGCATAAGTACTTTTTGTCCAATCGTTGCCAAAACAAATCACGCCATCAGCTATATCAGACGAAACTGATTCCTCCGCTTTTCTTACTGCCGGCAAAAGAACACTATGGCGCTTTTTTAAGTCATTCAACCGAGCCGCTTCCGCCTTGTTCTGAAATTTGTAATATGCGCTCGTGGCATAGTAAATCGATTTTTTCGGCTTAAACTTGTTAACAGCTTTGAAAAAATTCGGATCAATACCGAAAACTAAGTCATATTTGTTCTTAATGAATTTTACCTTTTCGAAATCAAAATTATAGCGGACAATATCAACATTGTAGCGAAGTTCACTAAAAATTTTGCTAATTTCAACCACCTCCCAACTACTAGAATGGGTAAACTTTATTCTCCCATTTGAGAATGGTGGTGTGATGTAGGAAATCAAAACCGATTTTTCAAAATTTGTACCAAGAACATTAGCGGAAAATGTTCGCTCAGGATTAATTTGATCAAGAATTCTGGTTGCGAGCACGCTTAATTTCATAAAACCTCCCTGGTTAAATAAAAACAGCTTCTGGCGGAAATGATGTCGTATAAATAAGAAATTATGGAAAACAAAAACACCGTATAGATCGAAATCAACCCGGGTTTTATAACGAGAAACATTACCAAAAACGCAATCACAATCGGCTTAAAATAGTAAATTTTCACCGATCGCCTATACATTTTTACCGATGACGAAATTAGAGAAGAATAAGACACCGCCACAATTTGCATAAAAGCGATCAAGGAAACAATAATCAAATACCAGAAGTTCAATGGGTATTGGGAGCCGAAAAGCTTAATAACCACAAAGGTAATGGCTAAAATTATTGCCATTGCCGGCACAAAGCCAACCAAAGTTAAGCGATCAACTTTTTTAAGAATTGCGAATTGATTGCCGGTACTATTGATCATCGGGAAAAATACATTGACAAAGGCACTCATTAAGTGAGCGATGATAAGTGATGACGTCAGCAAATAAGCGCTATACAAACCAAGCTCAGCAGCGCCTAAATAATGCGAAAGAAAAAATTTATCAATTGAAGCAATAACCACACTTATCAAAGAGGTTGCCAGCGTCAACTTCCAATACGGCAACATTTTTTTCCACATTGTACTCGACCAAGAAACAATTTGATCACGAATACTAATGAGATAAATTGCAATCACAACTAAAGTTGAGAAAATAAGAATTCCGGCATAATACTGATAGGAACTTTTTCGCAGAATTATATAGAATATGATGAACAAAACAAAGATAATAACGCTTTGCAAAATGTTAACAATGGATTGAAATTTATACTTTTGCAATGAGCGAATGAAACCATCGGTTAGAGCGCTGTACATTACAACCAGTCCAGCCATGGCACCAAAGATAACTAGGGTCTGTGCTGTATTCAAATAATGCGAAATTCTGGCGGAAAAGATTAAAGTTGATACTAGAAATACAAATGCCGTGATTGCAGTCAGGAGCAAAGTGTTAGAGATTGCTTCCTTTTTTTGGGCAGGATCCTTACTGCTGGAAATATATTTGACCGAAGTTGTGTCAAAGCCAAAAAGCATAAACGCAGCCAGAAAAGAGCCAATTGTTAGCACCAAATTATAATTTCCGTACTCTTTCGGCCCAAGAATTCTGCCGGCAAGAATCATGACAATGAAAGATATCAAGCCTCCGAGCAAATAACCAAGCATTGACCAGGAAAGATTGCCAAAAAAAGCCCGCATAGTCGGGCTCATCTCGTGACGAAAAATTCGTCGATGTAAATTTTCAATTATTTTGATAAATGCACCCGTCATGACTTCAACTGTTTTTCAATTCCAGATGATGAGATCCCACCTTTTTTGTGGCCAGGGGGCAAACGTTTACAAAGAACCAACTCAACACCATTTTTTTCACAAATAACTCTTTTCTCGGCGATTGCAGAATCGGTTGCGTTTAGTACATATTTGTCAGGACGAAGTAACTCCGTTGATTTTACATGATCCATTTTTCCAAACTCTTCCGAGATAACAACGTAATCAACAAGCTCCAGCGCCGCCAGAAGCCGTGAGCGGAAATTTTCATCGTTGATCGGTCTAGTTGGGCCTTTTAGGTCCCTGATTGTCTTGTAATTGCCAACAGTTACAACCAGAATATCCGCTTGTTGTTTACAAAAATTGAAATGAATTACGTGGCCCAAGTGCAAAATATCGTAACAACCGGAAGTAAACACAATGGTTTTTCCCTCTTTTGATGCTTTCGCCCGTAATTTCGCTAAATCTTTGTATTTAATAATTTTTTTGTCGGTTTTCATTAAATCTTCTCTTTCTTAGTCATGCGATGGCTCTTTCCGGACTGAATAATTACCATGCCCGAGCGTCCAAATGTTGGGCGATAAACCGTGCCAACAGGAACTTCATCCTGAATTCGTATTTCATGATAATTTCTGGCTTCTTCGCTAACAAAAATTAGAATTGCAAATCCACCACCACCAGCACCTGCAATCTTTAAGCCAATCAAATCACCACCACACAACCCCATAATTTCTTTTACAACTGGCACAGTTGATTTACTCTCAACTTCAACCACCCTGTTCCAAGCCAAAGTTAAAGTTTCAGCAAAATCCTTGATTACAACCGACTCTAAATGCTTGAATGATTGCTTAGCTAAGCCTCGAATATCAATGAGCATTTGCAGAGCTCTTTTATCTTTTTTGACATAAAGTTCTCGAATCGGCTCCAATACGTTTGCCGCCTTGCGCCGAATACCGGTGTTTAAAACTAGCGAATGCGAGCTGAGTTTATCTGCTACCAAATCATTTAGATAAGTTATGTGATAGGTCGAACAAGTTTTCGGGTTAGTTTCAATTAACTTAATGCCCGGCATCATGCCACCAATTTGATCTTGCCAGCCACCACCCGAGCCAATCATTTGCTCGATCATAAGTACCGCGTTGGCAATCATTCCTGGGCGC
>JBAXWD010000064.1:0-3694 GCA_037128645.1 Candidatus Berkelbacteria bacterium | reverse complement strand
GTAGAAAAGCCAGTCAAAGTCAAAAAAGAAAAAGCAGTCAAAGCTGATAAAAAATAAAGAGTATTATGAAACTACATGAATTAAAAAAAGAATCAAATACAGTAAACCGCAAACGAGTTGGGCGCGGTATTTCTGCTGGTGGCGGTAAAACTGCCGGTCGTGGCACCAAGGGACAAAATTCTCGTTCTGGTCACAATATCCCACGTAAATTTGAAGGTGGCCAAACTCCTCTTGCTATGCGCCTGCACAAACTGAAAGGTTTCAAGAGCCTGCGAGCTGAAAAAATTGTTGTTACCCTAAATGATATTTCTAAAAACTTTAAAGCCGGTGAAACTGTTTCTTCCGCAACTCTAATGGAAAAAGGTCTGTTGAAAAAAGGCCAAAAGGCAAAAGTTTTAAATACCGGAACGCTAAATATTGCAGTTAAGATAGCCGAAGATGTTTCAACTTCTAAATCTGTGCTAGAAATCATTAGCAAACCCAAAGCTGAAAAACCTGCCGCAAAAGCTGAGGTCAAAGAAGACACACCAGTATCAGACAAAAATTAATTTCTCTAAAAAAAACTGGCTGAAATCTCACGCCAGTTTTTTTTATTTAAAACAAAAAACCTCAGGTATGGTCGACCCGAGGCTAGGTCTTTGAAATGCTGTCGATGACACAAGGCAGCACAACGCGAAAGAATGTAACACTTGCCATGCAGCACGGTACAACGAAACCGATGAGCGACAACAGCTTGGTTGGGGTGCGAGGTGTGGCTTGTCGAAAGCCGCCGAGCCAGCTGGCGAAAACAAAGGCGTTGGCGGTGATTTGCAGCAGGGCTGTAGCTAACTTCCACTCAGCGTGTGCATTGAGGTAGAAGTTGGCCAGAATGAACATTGTGAGCCCAGTGGCGCCGGAAAGCGCCATCAGTAGACGAAACTTCAAACTGATGCCGGCCATTGCCCTGGCCTCCTTATCTTCGTGTTTGTAGAACAATAAAATATATCATATTATAGCCTATGTGTCAATGATGATTTAGTGCCCCAGCAACGTTGTAGGCCGGTTTTACGATTGACAATTAGTATATAAAATGATACTATAAATCGTGCTACAACAAATACAACGATGGGAGGCTGAGCAATGTTTCAGCCGAATTTGTTCGTAAGTGTCAGCCTCACATGGCGATGTTTTCACAACTGCTGGTACTGTTGCTGCGCCCCGTATGCATGTCCCAGCGGATCGCATATCGATACAAACGTATTGCTTGGCTTTTACGATGTCTTGGAAAAAGCTCAGCGAGACGGGTTGATCCGAAGCATCGTCGAGGTCAAGTACACCGGCGGTGGAGAGCCGCTGTTGGTTGAAGATCTGCCGATAATAGCGGGCAGGAGCAAAGAGTTCGGTTGTCCATCGAACTTGCTGACTTCTGGACCTTCCAACCCCGCCATGGCTCGGCGCTTGTCTGCCTTGCGTGGGTCAATAGGGGAGGTGCGTGTTTCCCACGATGTCGAGTCTGAAGCCGCGTATGATCGTGTCCGGCGGATGCTTGGTTACTCACTGCCCACTAGTGAAATCGACAGCATGATTTCGCCCGACAAACCACCTTACTTTGCGCTTCGGACTTTCGAACGCATCGGTAAGATGGTCGAGTTGTTGGGTTACAAGGGGCAGCTCATTCAGACCAAGAACGCCAACACAGGACAGGATTGGATGGGATTTATCTACCGCGGCAACGGTAACGTTGTCGCTCACACGATAGATCGCGTGGATCCGGCTGGTCGGGCTTTGCCGAGATTAGAGCATTTCAAACAAAAGCTCATGGCGACAACTTGCCCGTCAGTACACACTCCTGGCCAGATGGACATTCACATTCTGCCCGAGGGCTACCTATCGCACTGTTGTTGTCACCGGGCGAAACCGATCCAGCCAATGACCTATGACGGGCTGGCCGCTTTAGTTCGTGGCTTTTCCGATGTACAGGAAACTGTGCGACGAGGCTTACGCAAACAACGAGGCAGGGAATTTCACCATCCTTGCGACGCCTGCCCTCTGTATGGGAACTTGGAGGTATGACCGGCTCGCAGCTAGCAACTGCGAGTTTTTTTTGCTTGAAATAAGTCCTCGAACGGAGTAAACTTTAAGCGTGGATTATTGTCTTAAGCCTTTAAAAAATATATAAATATGATTGACATTAATGAACTAAACACATTTCTGCTTGATGCCAATGCCAATGGCTATGCCGGCGGTGGCAATGAATTTACGCCGCCACAGCGGCCTGAATTTGATGAAATCGAATACCAAAAAGGAGACTGGCTTTTTCACGATTCCTACGCTGGACATTATTTTGCACCCGGCCAAGAAATCGTGTATTACAAAAAACAGCCAATTTGGGCTATGGCCTATGCTGGTGGCATGAAGTTTGAATATCATGGCAACGAAAAACTAACGCACGAAACTATTGAGTTTCTGAAAAAAGCTTTAATGAAAATGAACCCAGCACTACCTTTCCGCGGCCCGGAAAAGTTTCAAGAGGGCGATTGGCAGTATATATCAACAGTTACTGGCGACACAAAGGATTTTATCGGTAATGAAAAAATTTATTATCATGATTCCTTAATATTTGAACAGAATTTTATCGGGGGAATTATTTTTTAAAATCTGTTCGGTGCATTCTTTAATGTAATGATTTAATATCTTTGCCGGTAAGTAGAGCCCGATGGTAGTTAGGCCAACAGCTATTAGCTATCAGCTGACAGCTTGAGACACCTTGTCCCTTCAAAAAACAATAAAAATCGATTATTAAAAACATTATTTTAACATTAGTATTATGAATGAAGGCCCTCCGCAACCGGAGCAAGAAAAACCTGAGGATTCGGCCTCAGTTGAACTTCACGAACTTGCTGACCGTATTGATCTGCATATTTGGCCCCAGAATGTAGTCACATTTTGTGAATCACAAAATATTTCCCCGGATGATTTGCCAGATGCTGTCACTCAAAGAATTAGGCTGATCGAAAAGGAGCTTGATGTAACATCGCACGATAATTATTTCAGTCCAAATATTGTTTTCCTCTGTGAATGCTTTCACGCGCTTCGGCCCGAACAGGAATTGTCCCAACCACTTGTTGAGTTGCGCGATGAAATGTCGAGCTATATTCATTTTCGTCAAACATTAATGGCGGATTCAACTATAGATGATGGTTTGCGCGTAGGGCGAGAGAGCAGGTTTAGATCGTGGATTAATGAAGCAGCTCACACAACAAGGGAGCGACAAATAATTGGGTACGGTGAACGTTTCAAAGGTCGGAATAAAGGCAAATGGAAGACTCTTGC
Organism: Candidatus Berkelbacteria bacterium; assembly: GCA_037128645.1. GTDB lineage: Bacteria > Patescibacteriota > UBA1384 > XYA2-FULL-43-10 > CAINNR01 > CAINNR01. The sequence continues at coordinate 382 of JBAXWD010000064.1, read as the reverse complement.
GTATGCTGATGAGGCCGAAATAGAAAGCGATTGGGTTATTAGCAAACAAAAGGATGATTACGAGGGAATTTCTACCAGTTATATTCGAAAGGACTATAAAGACTATTTGGATAATGAGGGACCAGCCCCACAGTCTTCATTTTTTCACGCTACATCTTCAGCAAGTTTGTCCGGGTTGGCAGAACATCATGCATTCGTAGCTCGTGACGAATTAGGCCTTCGTGGCGGTTTTGTGCGATCTGGAGAGAGGCAAGATTTTTCACCGAGAGTATTTGTATTTGATCGTCCTAGTGGTTTTGGATACGATAATGTTAATTGGTTTGATGAATACCCGGTGCACTTCGGATTTAGGCCAGAAACCGAGAAATTCAGGGAGCGATAC
>JBAXWD010000063.1:0-3698 GCA_037128645.1 Candidatus Berkelbacteria bacterium | reverse complement strand
CAGAAGATTTGTCCAAATGTTCTCTGGGGTTGTGCTAGAAATCGACAAAGATCTGTTTGAAGAAATTTTGGACTACGTTAAAGAGGAAGCCAAAGTTAAATTGGACACGGAGCTAAAAGAAGATGACTTAGAAATCGTGATCAAAAAATATAAAGATTTAGTTAAAAAGCAAACAGGGAAAGAATTCCCAACTGACCCTATGACACAGCTGAATATGGCCAGAGACGCAGTTTTTAAAAGCTGGAACAACCCACGAGCCTTTACCTACAGACGAATGAATAAAATCGCCGATGACTTAGGAACTGCCGTTAATGTCCAGGCAATGGTATTTGGCAATATGGGCAACGACTCGGCAACAGGTGTTGGTTTCACCAGAAACCCTTCAACTGGCGTCAACGAATTTTACGGCGAGTACCTAACCAACGCCCAAGGCGAAGATGTGGTTGCCGGAATTCGCACACCAAAACCAATTATAGAACTGAAGAAAGAAATGCCTGCGGCTTTCAAAGAGCTCAAAGATATTACTGACAATCTGGAAAAACATTACCGCGATATTCAAGACTTCGAATTTACCATTGAACAAGGCGTACTTTATATGTTGCAGACCCGCGTCGGTAAGCGAACCGCTCATGCCGCAGTCAAAATTGCTGTTGATATGGTTAAAGAGGGCATGATTACCAAAGAAGAAGCAATTATGAGAGTTGAGCCAGAAGGCTTGAACCAACTGCTCCACCCGGTTTTTGATGCCAAAGTGAGTTATGATGCAGTTGCTACTGGCCTCCCAGCCTCCCCTGGCGCTGCCGTTGGCAAAGTAGTATTTACTTCTGAAGACGCAGTTAAAAAAGCAGATGAAAAAGTTATATTGGTTAGAACCGAAACTTGTCCGGATGATATTTCTGGAATGGAAGTTGCCCAGGGAATTCTAACTGCCAGGGGCGGAATGACCTCACACGCCGCCGTGGTAGCTCGAGGCATGGGTAAATGCTGCGTTGCCGGCTGTGAAGATATTAAAGTAGATGAAAAAGCTGGCAAACTAATCATCGCCGGAAAAACTATTAAAGAAGGCGATTACATTTCTATTAATGGCTCAACTGGTGAAGTTATTTTGGGCCAAGTTCCAACAATCGAGCCGACACTTTCTGGCGACTTTGGAACACTCATGAGCTGGGTCAACAAAACCCGCCGCTTGGGAGTTCGTTCCAATGCCGATATTCCACGCGATGCCAAAACCGCTGCCGGTTTTGGTGCTGAAGGAATTGGCCTTTGCCGAACTGAACACATGTTTTTTGATGCCGCCAGATTACCGCTGATGCAAAAAATGATTTTAGTTGATACTGAAGAAGATCGTCGCAAGGCATTAGAAAAACTTCTGCCTTTCCAAAAAGAAGACTTCAAAGGATTATTTGAAGAAATGAAAGGCTACTCTGTTACCGTCCGCCTACTTGACCCGCCACTTCATGAATTTTTGCCAAAAACCAAAGAGGAAGCCAAAGAGCTTTCAAAGAAAATAGGCATTGACGAAAAAGTCATTTGGGCCAAAACCGAAGACTTGCATGAGTTCAACCCAATGCTTGGTCACCGTGGCTGCCGTCTGGGAATTACCTACCCGGAAATCACTGAAATGCAAACCAAGGCGATCATTTCCGCTGCCTGCGAACTTTTGAAGAAAAAGAATGTCAAAGTCGTGCCGGAAATTATGGTACCGTTAGTCGGAAACGTTTCTGAGTTCAAGGACCAAAAAGACATTATCGATGCCACCGCAGTCGAGACAATGAAAGAGCATGGAGTCAAAGTCAAATACATGGTTGGCACCATGATCGAAGTTCCACGAGCCGCCGTTACCGCCGATGAAATCGCTGAAATGGCTGACTTCTTCTCGTTCGGAACCAATGACCTGACACAAATGACACTAGGTTTTTCACGAGATGATGCCGGTAAGTTCATTAAAGTCTACATGGATAAAAAAATCTTCGCCGCCGATCCTTTCCAAACCCTAGATCAAGAAGGCGTTGGCCAATTAGTGAAAATGGGAATTGAAAAAGGCCGAAGCGTTAAAGAGCATTTGAAAATTGGTATTTGCGGCGAACATGGCGGAGATCCGGATTCAGTTAAGTTCTGCCATCGTGCTGGTATGGATTATGTTTCCTGCTCACCATTCCGAGTACCAATCGCTTGCCTTGCCGCCGCTCAAGCCGTGGTTGAGGAAAACGGAGCATCCGCTTATCATTCAAAATAGTAGTTGCGACGTCCCGCACCGAGCCTCGCTCTGGTGCGCGGAAGATGGTACTGGCTACACCAACAAATAGCTCTAACTGATATAAAAAAACCACCGAGTAAAACCGGTGGTATTTTTTATTGAGAAATTATTTTGCGACTTTGACTTTTGCTGGGCGAATGATGTCATTAGCGAATTTATAACCGGAAAGAATTTCCTCGACAATAGTCCCTGATGGTTGATCAGATTCGACTTCTTCAATTGCCTCGTGCAATTCCGGATTGAATTCCTGGCCAACAGATTCTATTCGCTCCAAGCCATTTTCAAATAATATATTTTCAAACTGTTTTTCAATTTGTTTAATTCCTTGAGCCCAGTTATCGCCCTCCAATTCTTTTGGCAGATGTTTTGCAGCCAATTGGAAATGATCTAAAACAGGTAAAAGCTGGTCAACAATGTCAGCGCCGGCGCCTTGAATTAATTTTACTCTCTCATCAGCAGCCTGCTTTTTGAAATTAACAAAATCAGCCTGAGTTCGCTGCCAACCAGCAGTTAGCTCGGCAATTTTCTCTTCCAACTCTTTAGTTTTTTTATTATCAACTTTTTTCATAATATTTTTAGTAAATATTCCTTGCCCGCATGGTCGCGGGCAAGGGTTGAATTCCCCTCTTGAACCTTATACGGCAACCTTATTCTCCTGGCCGCAATCACAGACGATGGTATCGTCGTTGGACAACTCGGCACTAGTGGAGGTGGTATTTCGGCTGCCATCGGCAATGATGATTCGCGGACAAGCCGAGCAATACTCAACTCGGACGAGCTTCCCGGATTCATCATCAAGATAGTGGCGGGCGCCACATACACAGCGCTGGATGAGTCTCACCTTACCCAGCACTACAACCGTGCCGCAAGTGTAAAGCCGCTTCGAACAGTCGTGATTCGGTACCACAGTAATACCTCCGGATGAATCAGGCTAAGACTTGTTATATAATAGTACCTGATGGGGGAAAAGTCAATTCCAAATTATCGACTTCTAACAATTTTTTTGGCAACATTTCTTGCTGGCGTTTTTACTGCCAGTTTTTTTAACCTCAATTTTTTCAAAATATATTTGATAGCAGGAATATTTTCCCTGATAATCTTCGTAATAAATTTACTGATTAACGAATTCATTATGAAAATGATTGCCGCAGCAGCAATAATTTTTCTCGCTGGTTTTTTGCTTTTCTCTTTCACTAATACCAAGATGAATAATTTACAGCTTCCGTTTGGACAAACGAAGGAGTTCACCGGAATAGTAGCCGGGTACCCTGCGGTTTCCGGAAATTCACAAACCTTATTTTTACAAACATCCGATTTTGGCCAACCCGTGAAAATCTATATTTCGACCTCGGCTTTTCCAGCTTTTGAATACGGCGACAAGTTAAAAATTAAGTCGACTATTACTAGGCCGACAAATATTTCCAGTTTTGATTGGGTGAGT
>JBAXWD010000062.1:0-3714 GCA_037128645.1 Candidatus Berkelbacteria bacterium | reverse complement strand
CATTTGGACCTTGTCATTTGTTAGTCATTCATCATTCGGGCTTCGTCATTTTGCACCCATTTTTCCCCTCAGACGAAATCCACCTCCGACTTTTTCTACTTTACCAGAAATCTCGAAAACTGACATTAGCGAATTTACTGTCACAATATCCAGCTTAGTTAATTTCGAGATTTTGTCAACTTCAAGTGGCTCGAGTTCAATGGCTTTGAAGATTTTTTCTTCCTCAATATTTTCCGGCACGATAATGGAAGTTTTACCCACAGAAAATGCAATATCGAGCTCGGATAAAATGTCAGCGGCGCCAGTTACCATTTTTGCGCCTTGTTTAATGAGTTCATTGGTTCCCTCAGAAGCAAAACTGTCAATATTCCCCGGTACGGCAAAAATTTCCCTGCCATATTCATTGGCCAAGCCGGCGGTGATTAACGAACCAGAATCATGTCTAGCCTCAACAACAAAAGTTCCAGATGCGAGCCCAGCGATAATTCGATTACGCAGTGGGAAATTCTGTTTCAGTGGTGGCGTCCCTGGCGGAAATTCAGAAATGATGAGTCCGCCGTTATTTAATATTCGTTCGCCCAACTGACGATTTGATGTTGGATAGATTTCGTCAACGCCACAACCCAAAACTCCGATTGTCTTGCCAGAATTTTCCAAAGTTAAATAATGGGCCATGCTGTCAACACCAAGTGCCAAACCAGAAATAATTGTGATGTCGGCTGAAGTCAACGGCGGGATAATTTTTTCTAACGCCGACTTGGCATAGCCGGTATATTTTCGGCTACCAACAACTGCAACCGAAATCGTATTTAATAGCTCAATATTTCCCCGACAATACAAAATTACTGGCGGATCGAAAATTTCCGCCAAAAGTTTGGAATATACATTTTCGCCAAAAAATACCGGAGTAATATTAAATTTCTCATAAACCCTTTTATCCAGTTTTAATTTTCTCGCCTCAAGAATTCCTTCAAGTGGTGCACCGAGAAAAAAATGTGACAAGTTTTCTTTTGAATCTACTAAAACCTTTGTCAGATCATTTTTATAATGGTGAATTACCTTTTTTAAGGTTTTCGCCCCAACCTTTGGACTTTGATCCAAAATCAATAAGGCTTCTTTTTCTGAATTGGTTAATATCTTTGCCATAATTTCCTCTGTCATTGCGCCTGCCCGCCTCTGGAGGGAGCCGCAGCATGGCAATCTCTTTATTATTTGCTACTATTATAGTAACTTAAATATATATTTTTGAGGAGGCATCATGGTAATGGTTGAGTCCGGACCAAAAATAGATTTTGACCCACTATCAAGCGATAACTTGCAGAGAGAAGTTAACCAATTCTATTCATACGAAGCTGAAGCAGATAATGATGGAGTACTTCGCATTTCCGTTCACTATAGGGACGACGATATGGATGTGCCGGAGCCACTAGCACAACAACTTGCCAATTATGCCGAAGAACACGGCTACAAGGGTTGTATAATATTGGACCCGAACAGCAATGAATTTGTCCCTGCGACTGAATTTAAACTAAACCAGGAGCAGGCAGCTGAAAAAACTATCGAACGGCACCGTGTCCGGAGAGCTGTCAGCAAAATAAGCCTCGACGGAACAAATCCTTACATAAAAGAGTAAGTCTAGGAAAATGTCTCCTGATACTTGATCAGAGGCATTTTTTAGTTGACTTTTGTTTATAAATATGCTATAATTCACAAACATTCTGAGAAATCTGATAGTGAGGTGTTTCTGATGGATAGTAGATGGTTGATCGCTTTGGTTGTCGCTGGTCTATTGTTGGCCGTAGTTGTGATCAGGGCCAACATGGACAACACCGCTCTCTATTCTTTCCAAAAAGACGGGGTGCGGCCGAAGAATCACGTCATGTGGCGGCTTGAGCATGCGCCCAGCCCTTACCTCAGGCTAGCAAGGGCAGACCGTCAGCAGGTATATGCGGTTATGCTAGCTCTGAATGCCCCTCCGCCGCAGCAGCGTGGGCGGCTCGACGTTATCAACCCTGGTCCTGGCCAACCGCCGCCGCCATGGTACATGCCAATGCCGGACGGGTCTCGCTACGGACCGCCGCCTGTGGGTAAGCCGGACACCAACGGCTCCTAGACGAATCGGTGACTCGCAATGAGTCACCACACCGCTCGATGTTCTGAGCGGTGTTTTTTATTACAAGATAGCGGAAACCTCAAACTTTAGTTCGAGGATGAAGCGATTAATTGTGAAGCTGAAAGCATACAGAGCGTTAAAAAATACTCTGAGGCTTTAGACCAGAGTATTTTATTTCTTTGACTTTAGTTTCTCAACTGCCTGGTTCAAAAGTTTTGTATATAAAATTAGTCCGAGTTCTTCCATATTACCGTGCTGCTCTTTTCCTAAAATATTACCACCACCACGAATTTCTAAATCCGAATAGGCGATATCAAAGCCACTACCCAAATCAGTCTTTTCAGCCAAAGCTTGCAACCTTTTGTAAGCATTGCCGACAAGATTTTTTTTGTAGGTAAAATATGAAAATGCCTGATTCTCTCCCCTGCCAATTCGCCCCCGAATTTGATACAGCTGAGACAGTCCAAAATTATCAGCATCTTCTACTATTAAAGTGTTAGCCGTTGGAATATCCAAACCATTCTCGATTATTGTTGAGCAAAATAAAATATCGATTTTTCTAGCTGCAAAATCAGCCATAACTTGTGATAATTTTTCTTCAGACATTTGTCCATGACCGACGGCAATATTTGCTTTAGGAAAAATTCTGCGAAACTCTGCCGCTCTAGCTTCGATAGTTTTGACATCATTGTGAAGAAAATATACCTGACCGCCACGATTTAATTCTAACAGCATATACTCTTCGATTTTTTTGACATCGTACTTTTCAATTTTGGTTTCTATCGGCCTGCGTCCGGCGGGTGGAGTTTTAATAACTGAAAGCTGACGAATTCCGGAGAGCGAGATAAACAACGTTCTAGGAATTGGCGTTGCAGATAATGAAAGAATATCGACATCGTTTTTGAAACCTTTCAGTTTTTCTTTGTCTTTAACACCAAACCGTTGTTCCTCGTCAACGATTAAGAGGCCAAGATTTTTAAAAGCAATATCCGATTTAATTAGCCGGTGAGTTCCGACAACCAAATCAATCTTTCCGGATTTTAAACCGGCGACGATTTTTTCTTGATCTTGTCTTTTGACGAACCTTGAAAGCTCAGCAACTTCAATTGGCAGGTCCTCAAGCCGATCGGTAATGGTAACAAAATGCTGACGGGACAGGATTGTTGTTGGGGCCAAAATTGCCACCTGGCCACCATTTTCAATTACCTGAGCAGCAGCCCGAACAGCAACTTCTGTCTTACCAAAACCAACATCACCGATTAGTAGTCTATCCATTGGACGGCCCAACTCTAAGTCTTGGTAAATTTCTGAAATTGCTCGCTCTTGATCAGGAGTTTCGATGTGTTTAAAAGTTGCTTTTAATTTATTGTCCCAGGCAAGATCAATCTTATATTTTGGTCGCGTGATAAGTTCCCTTTTGGCATATACCAACAACAACTCTTTGGCCAGGGCTAAAATACTTTCCTCAATCTTTTTTCTAGTTTTTTCCCAAACCGTAGAACCCAATCTTGAGAGTCGCGGAGTTTTGCGACTGATACCAAGATACTTTGTCAATTTGGCAATAACTTTCTCTGGTACATACAAAAAGTCGCCGTTTGAAT
>JBAXWD010000061.1:0-3755 GCA_037128645.1 Candidatus Berkelbacteria bacterium | reverse complement strand
TTTGAGGTTATTATCTTTTAATAGATCGACGACTCTATCAGCGCCCATGCCCCAACCTACAGCTGGAGTTTTTGGCCCTCCTAACACTGAAACTAAATTGTCGTATCGGCCGCCGCCACAAAGGGTAGTTTTTCTTTCTTTGTCTGCGTCAGCAGAGACTTCAAAAACCGTTCGAGTATAATAGTCTAAACCGCGAACCAAGGTGTTATCTAATTCAAATTTTATTCCAAAATCATCTAAATACTGCAGTGTGTCTTGAAAATGATCCCGACATTCAGTGCAGAGTGAGTCAATCATTTGAGGTGCCTTGGCTTTGAACTTTTGGCATTCTTCATTTTTGCAATCTAGCATTCGAAGTGGGTTTATATCATATCGTCGCTTGCAATCTGGACAAACCCCTGATAATTTGTCGGCGTAATAGTCTTTTAACTTCTTCAGATATTTTGGTCGGCACTGGGGACAACCAATGGAATTAATAGCAATGTTGAGTCCAGAGAAGCCGAGTTTTTTTAAAATTTCAACTGCTGACATTATCGCCAAGTAATCAGACTCAGCAGATTGGTCGCCAAAGATTTCGGCGCCGACTTGGCGATGCTCCCGATAACGACCCTTTTGTGGACGTTCGTGGCGGTACATTGGACCGAAATAATACAACCTTACTGGCTGTGGTTGAGAGCTCATACCATTTTCAATGTAGGCTCTGGCGGCACCGGCCGTCCCTTCGGGACGAAGTGCAAATTGTGATTCATCATCACCGGAAACAGATTCGATTAAGTATATTTCTTTTTCAACAATATCGGTTCCAACACCAACTCCGCGTTCAAAAATTCGCTTGTCTTCAAAAAGAGGTGTGTCGATTTTGCCAAAACCGAGTCCATTTAAGGTTTTTTCTGCCGTCGTGCGAAAAAAACTCCATGCAGGTTGATCTGCCGGCAAAATGTCTTTTGTTCCCCTGGGTTTTTGTAGTTGTTTGTCTGTCATAACACTCCAAATTTATCAAAGTTACTTAGAAAAATCAAATTTTTTCGACTAGCGTATGGAAAAGGCCGATCAGTTGTTAAGCTAATCGGCCACGGTACGTTAGAAAATTTTACGGAGAGCGTCCACATAGCGCGTCTCGTCCATCGGCAGTCCGATGACCCTTCGCCCAAGTTCTTGGCAAAGAACCTCTCGGTCTGAACATCGCTCAATTTCATCAAACAGACAGGTTGTTTGATGAAGACAGAATGCAGAGAAGCTTCCCGTCAGCTCAGATGGAATCGATGCCCATTCTTCCGGATTGCCGAACGGAAGAATGTACGGAACGCCAATGTTTGTGCTTCCAGCGAGCAACCGCCCTGAAAGTGGTACACCCGGGTAAAAGTCGCGTTCGCATACTTCGTCAATGACTTCTTTGTAGGTACGAACGCAATGCACATCGCATTCAGCGTTTTTGATGCGCTTAATGCCGCCTGCAATGCCGATGCCCGCACAGATGACTGGTGCACGAACGTTTATTCTCGAAAGAAGCTCAACTACTCTCTCGAGAAGTGTACCCGTGAAAATTACATCATCCACCAAAGTGACTTCGCGTACACCGCTCGTTTGTATTTCTTCGATTTGTCGCAAGAGCGGTGGTGATCCAGCTCGATGCCCTAAGCCTTGATTTTCTCCCTTTTCGTTCACTAATCGAGCGATTTCAAGGTTTAGTTCGCTTTTGAAATAGGCCCGATCTAGCGAAATGGTGGGCAAGTCACTCTGGCCAACAAAGTCGCTAATACCTCGAAAGATTTCGTTCTCCGAGACAAACTCGAAGTTTGAAAAAACTCGACGCATGTAGCTGGAAAATTCTCCCCTAAGCTGATGGAAGAATTCTTCGCAGGGCAAAACAAAGCCCTGCTTGATTGCCCACTCCTGCATTAACAGGCAGATGTCTTCCGATACTACATACGGTTTGTACATGATTTCCTCCGTTGTGGGTTGTGAAAGAACTCTCGCCAGAAACAAAAAATCCCTTCTGGAAAGGGATTGGACGCTCAGTCGTGGAAAAATTAGGTGCAACTAACCACAGCCAATCTCTTTCAGGAAGAGCTGACTGTGGTGATGAATAACAAAAGTCAAAATTGTATTATCTATTTTTTTCATATTTTTGTTTTGCGAGTTTTATAGCCTTTTCAGCTGCAATTTTTGGGGTTTTTGCAACTTCAATTTTAATTCTCCTTCTATCATCAAGATATTGACCAGCTAGTTTTTCGCTCCAACCGCCAGATTTCATAAGAGCAACCACAGGAATATTTGCCTGGTATGCTATCGCGATTTCCGTAAGAGTCCCAGAGCCGCCGTTAATTGTTACAATCGCATCACAACTTAATATAAGCGGCAATTCTCTGCCACCACCCCTTTCAAGGCCTGTCGCGATTACAATATCAACATTCTTTTTCTCAAAAATATCCAAACCTTTGCCATAAGTAACACCAACTGTGATGCCTTTCGCCCTTTTAGCTCCACGGCAAGCGGCAGTGGAAAGTGAATCATAATCTTTTTCCGCACCAAAAATTAGAGTTGCGCCGTTTTTTGCAACCCAGAATCCTATTTCTTCGGCCGCTTGTTCCAAGCCTTTTGAGTATTTGAGATCAGCGGCTGAACCCATTACACCAATTTGTATTTTTCTAGATTGTTTTTTCATATTATCACTTTATTATAGTAAAGTATTAAAGGCAAAAAAAATTACTATTTGTTTATCATCAATAAATATCCACCCGATCCTTTTTTGAGCCATTTATGAATTCGTGCGATGGTTGCCGAACTCATGCCGGTTTCTTGTTCAATTTTGATGTAAGACAAATTATCATTCAACATTTTAGCTACTCTCCACCGTTGACTAAATTCTAAAATTTCTTTTTCGGTAAATAAATCTCGAAAAAACTTCCGACTTTCGTTTAGGTCTTTCAATTTAAGAATAACCTCAAAAAGACTGTCGGTGTACGGATTTATCCAATCTTGTTTTTTGTTGTTTTTGATCATGTGCTTTACTATGGTAAAGTGTATCAAATACATTTTACCATGTCAATAGTTGGTAGAAGAAAATTTTGTTATCCAAAAACAATTTGGATTCTTTATCTCCAACTGGCTTCCAAAATTCGCTCTTTATCAAAAGTTTTAGTACCTCGGCAATTTTTTTTATGTACAGTAATAATTTTCTGCAAAGTAATATAGCCAATAATTTCATCTTTTTCTGTTGGTTTGCAACAGTTGGCTATTCGGTGAGTAAAACCGTCGCCAATTTCAAAATGAACAGATTTTTTGCCCGGAGCTCGTTTTACTATTTTCGCTTCAGCAAAATTGACACTTGGATACATTGTTTTTATAACGTCATTCTTGGAAATGTCCTTTTTGCCAACAGAAACTAATGCAGTTTCCAAATCATTGAATGGCAATCTGGAATCAGAAATTTTAGCTGACAGGGATTTAATATTTTTTTCAGTAATTATTGGCTTGTCCAATTTAGTTAGTTCCTGGTTAACAATATCCAGTCCATGGGCATAATTTTTTGGTCGGTCAAGATTTGTAAAATATTCATTTATCTTGCTTCTGGCAAAACTTGTCTTGACGAATGATAACCAATCTCGCGATGGTTTAGCTCGGTCGCTTTTTATAATTTCAACTACATCGCCAGTTTTTATCCTCGATGAAATCGGCGTGATTTTGCCGTTAACTTTTGCACCAAAGCACGATAAACCGATTTCAGTATGTATAAAGAAGGCGAAATCCAGTGG
>JBAXWD010000060.1:0-3894 GCA_037128645.1 Candidatus Berkelbacteria bacterium | reverse complement strand
GAATAATGTAAAGCAAATTTTTCTTGATAAATTCCATTGTGTCTCTATTTTACCCGCCAGCGGCTGAGAATTGGCTTAAAAACAAATTCGGCGGTCGCGTGGGTGTAGGCGACCGCCGATAAACTAACTTTTTTTGTTTTAATCATAGGGATATTTCTTAATTTTTTTCGTGGATAAAATTTTTCTATTTCATTTTGCTCCTTTAACCCGTTAAATAATCCGTTTTACGGATTGCGCCAGAGGCGCATTTAACTGGGGTGAATTTTTATTTCTTAATCTAAACCAATTGTAAAATTTTGGGCTGAGAAATTGCTTGTGGAATACAAAATGGCTCGCATCTCGCAAGCCATTTTGATTGCCGACGCTTAGCACCGCCGGCAATTTAAATTTTAAGACAGTTTTCTGAAAATCAGCTGAAAACTAATTCAAGACCTTGTATTCCAAATGCAAATAAGAGTTTTTTAGTTTAGTGACTTTTAGTAGTTCCAAGGCCTTTATCATAGATAGTCCAGAAAGTTCACGCACTGATTCGCCATCAACTAACGATGATGTGTCTTTGCCACCCACAATAACTGGCGCAACGACTATCGAAAGTTTGTCGATTAAACCAGATCGAACCAATTCTGCATTTATGTTTCCGCCCGATTGAACTGTTAATCTTTTCATTTTATATTGGCTGCCTAATCTTTCAAAGAGATTAGCAAAATCTGAATATTCCACAATTACTAAATTATCCAAATCCATTTTGCAGGCAGGATGATTTTTATTGTTAGTGGCCAAATACAGCTTTATTGCTCTTTTGGATAAATTCTTTACACCGGCAGAAGTTAAATGCGAATTGTCGGCGATAATAAAGTTGCAGGGTATCTTATCAACTTTCTTTTTTGGATCATTAAAACCAATCTTTGCCATCACTCGTCCGGTATTGAATGAATTTACGTCAGTTGTTTTTTCGATGTCGTAATATTGCCGCAATCCTTCTTTAGCACCCACAATTTTTGGCAAGTCTTGGTCAAAATCTAAAAGATCGCTGTCGCCAGTGGAAATTTTTCCATCAACAGAAATTAACATAAAAAGTTGTGTTTTTGGTCGCATAGTTCAAGTCTGACATTTTAATATTTTATGTCAAGAGAACTTCACAATAAACTCTGTTCCTTTGCCTGGAGTTGAAGTGGCGGAAATTTTTGCAGAGTGCAAATCGACAATTCTTTTTGCGATCGATAGGCCCAAACCATAACCTTCGGCTTTTTCCTTGTTTCGTGATTGATCAGCTCGGTAAAATCGATCAAAAATATGCGGCAAATCAGATGACTTAATGCCAACACCGTGATCTTTAATGGAAACTTCAGAATGTTTTCCGTCAGATGATAATTTAACTTTTATTTTTGAGTCGGTTGGACTATATTTTATCGCGTTGTCAAAAAGTATCACAAATAATTCGACAAGCGATGGCTTGTCGCCAAGAATTTTAGCATTGACCAATTTCGCATCAATGTCGATATTTTTCTTTTTAGCTAAACTCTCAACTTTTTCATAAGCTTCAACAATTATTTCGTCCAAATTCAAAGTGGCAAAATCAATTTTCTGAGTTTCATCAAGTTTTGCAAGTTTCAAAAGTGCACCCGACAAAGTTTCCAGCTTTTCAATTTCTTCCAAATTAGAGTTGAGTAATTTTTTAGCATCAGAATTATTAAAATTTTTATCGCGCAAAGTCACTTCAATTTCGCTCCGCATTGCAGCCAGCGGAGTTTTAAATTCATGAGAAGCATCGGCAGTGAAACGATTCTGCTCTTCTATTGCTTCCTCTAGTGGCCGAAGCGTCCAACGAGCGAAAAAGTAACTGGCCAAAAACGAAAGAACCAAAATCAGTAGATTAAAATAGACTAAATCAGTTTGCAAACGGTTATTACTATCATTTAATTGCTGCGTTCTTAAATTAGCAAAATCATCAAGCAGACGTCCATCATTGCGAGACGGCAGATTTTGTAACATCATATTTTGTCGGCCAAGACCTCTATCAATTTCGCTAGATGAAATTTGAAAAATTGCAACAGAAAAACCGACACTGATTAACATAACTATCAGGACATAGAAAGCAGTAAGTTTTGTGATCGCAGTGGTGAATTTCATTGTTTAGCTTTCGGCTTTTAGCTTCTAGCTATTAGGAAAAGTTGTTTTGCCTAAAAGCTAACAGCTGTTAGCTAGCAGCTAACTTGTATCCAAATCCTCTGGCGGTTTGAATTAATTGTAGCTTTTTTGCAAATGGTTTGTCGATTTTATTTCGCAGGTAACCAATATAAACCTCAACGGTATTTGGCAAAATATCAGCATCATAATCCCAGACGTGGGAAATAATATTGTCTTTGGTCAGAATTCTGTTTGGATTTCGCATTAAATATTCCAGTAGCGAAAATTCGGTTGCGGACAACTCGATTTTTTTGCCGCCACGAGTAACCTCAAAAGTCATGGTATTTAAGATTAGGTCATCAATTTTCAAAACCATCTCCTTGGTCTCAACCGGACGGCGCAAAAGCGCTCGAACCCGCGCCAAAAGCTCAACAAAAGCAAAAGGTTTAACTAGGTAATCATCAGCACCAGCATTTAGGCCCTCGACTCTGTCATTTAATTTATCTTTTGCCGTTAGCATTAAAATAGGAGTGTGATTTTCTTTTTCCCGCAACGTCCGACAAACTTCGATACCGTCAATTTCTGGTAACATTCGGTCGAGAATAATGGCATCGTAGTCAATTGTTAATGCCTGGCCAAGTCCATCCTGCCCATCATAAGAAATATCAACAGCAAATTTTTCCTGCTCCATGCCGCGCTTTACTGCACCGGCAATTTTGTGATCATCTTCGATAATAAGTATTCTCATAGTCCATACACTATACCACAAACCTGAGAAAAAGTTGAGAGCTATCTGTCACATCGATTGACAATAAACATAAATGATGATATCATTTGCGCATCAGTCGACACCAAGGAGGGCACCATGTCCAATTCGAAGATGATCGCTGTCAACACTAGCAACTTCGAGACTGAAGTCCTGAAGTCGGAGTTGCCGGTGCTGGTTTTCTTCTATCAGTACTTCTTTGACTGTGAAAGTGCTGAAGGCTTGGCCAACAGCCTGGCGTCGGTCTACGATGGCAAAGTCAAGGTCGCTAAGATTGATCGCGGCACCGACCTCGGCTTGGTCGAGAAGTGCGAGGTAAATGATGTACCCGCTTTTCTTGTTTTCAAGGACGGGGTTCCAGCCTGCAGGCCCTTATACCATGCTAGTGCCGCAGATATCCATCACGAGCTTGAAAAGCTGTTGCCAGCGCAAAAGCCTGCTCACCGGGCCAGGTTCCCCTACGACACTGGCAAACCACGCACCCGCGTCACCGGCGACAAGTTCAACAATCCCCGCCCTCAGCGATGATGCTGATGGGCCTTTTTTATTTATCAGCGAAAAATCTTGTAATAAATCCTGCGAAAAGTGCTCACGTGAGCATTAATCGTACAAAATAAAAATCCCCCAATTTCTCGGAGGATTTTTTATATATGATATTTTTTCGGCCAGAGGCCGATCAGCCTATGGCTGATATTTTAGTTTTTATTTATTTGCGGACGTCTTTTTTAAGAGTTCGGGCCGGTCGGAATCTTGGCATTTTTGATGCAGCAATTTTGATTTTGGCACCAGTTCGCGGATTAACTCCAGCTCTGGCTTTTCTTTTACCAACATCAAAGGTTCCAAATCCGGTAAGTGTGACCTTCCCTCCTTTTTTGAGTTCCTTGGAAACAATTGCGAACGCTGTGTCGATTCCTACTGTCGCCTCCCTGCGAGACAAACCAGTTTTCTTTGCCACGGCTTCAATCAGCTCGGATTTATTCATACTCTCCTTCCCCGCCTCC
>JBAXWD010000006.1:0-16212 GCA_037128645.1 Candidatus Berkelbacteria bacterium | reverse complement strand
AATTCCATGATCAATATGGACTACCAGTTCTGCCGGCTTAACAATATTCTCATCTAACTTAATTTTGTTGTCTGCAATTTCTAGCGAATCGATTTCTTCCTTTTTGGTATTCGTTGAAATATCAAATAAATAAATTTGATCAATCTGGTTGCCAAAAAAATCCAGTGTTATTGGATAAAAATTTGCCGAAGAGTAAATCGTCACCAGCCCACCAGCAACAGAAAATTGCCCAAAGTTAGTCAAGTGGTCGACTCGGTCATAACCCAAAGTATGAAGACCTATGATAAGATCATCAATTTTCATACTTTGACCGTTTTCTATTTTTAGAATTTTATTTGACATCGCTGACAATTTTGCTATGATTAAGTTAATAGTAATCGTATCTAACTTGCTATCTACGTATCTAGAAAGCCTTTGCCCCTCCTTTGGCTTAAACGGGTCGTGGATAGCAAAATAGGTGCGATTTTTTTGACTAACATACTATTCTACCAAAAATCTCCCTGAATTTCCAGGAAGACTTTTGTTTTCATTCTTGTTTTTTATGATTTATCTGTGTCTATCTGTGACCAAAATCTGCGTAGTTTACTTTTCGACTTCGATACCCATGTTCTTAGCAGTTCCGGCCAAAGTATTCATTGCCGCATCTACAGTTTTAGCATTTAAATCCGGCAGTTTAATTTCAGCGATTTCTCGAAGTTTTTCTTGAGAAATTTTACCAACTTTTTCTTTTTTTGAGCTTCCTGAACCCTTTTCAATATTGATAGCTTTTTTCAACAGAATTGCTGCTGGTGGATTTTTCAAGATGAACGTGAAAGTTCTATCTTCAAAAACTGTTATTTCTACCGGGATAATAGTGTCACCTAATTCTCTAGTTTGCTCATTAAAGGAATTACAAAATTCCATAATGTTTACACCATGCTGTCCCAAAGCTGGGCCAACTGGAGGTGCTGGGTTAGCTTTACCAGCAGCACACTGTAATTTAATTATTGCTTTTACTTCTTTTGCCATTGTTTTTTCCTTATACTTTCTTTACTTGCAGGAAGTCGAGATTCACTGGGGTCTCGCGTCCAAACATATTAACCAAAACTTTAATCTTACCTTTTTCGTGATCGATATCTTCAACTTTAGCATCAAATCCTTTAAGTGCGCCGTCGGTGATTTTAACCAAGTCACCAATTGTGAATTCAATTTTATATTTTGGTTCTTCAACGCCCATTCGTTTTTTGATTCGTTCAATTTCTTCGATTGACATTGGTGTCGGTCTAACGCCGAAGCCAATAAAACCGGTAACGTTTGGTGTATTTCTGACAACATACCAAGAATCATCATCATCAATCATATCAACCAAGACATAGCCTGGAAATATTCTTTTCTCAACAGTTCTGCGTTTACCGTTTCGGATTTCAATTTGTTTTTCTTTCGGGACAATAACATCAAAAATTTTATCTTCCATACCAAATGATTCAATGCGTTGTTTTAGATTGTCTGATACCTGCTCTTCGTAGCCAGAGTAAGTATGAATCACATACCAGTTGCGCTCACCAGACTGACGGTTGGTTTTCAAAATTGTCGGCTTAACTTCCTCAGTTGGAATTTCCTCTGCCGCAGATTCTTCAATATCAACAACTTCAGATTTTACTTCTTCAACTTGTGGATCTTCAGCTTTGGATTTTGAGCTTGTCATAAATTATCCTTTCAAAGAAACAAAATATTGCAATGTATTTGTTAATCCTAAGTCTATTAGTGCCAAAATTGCCGTGGCGATAGCAGCTGAAACGATTACAATTAGGGTATCTCTAATGAGCTGTTTTCGTGTTGGCCAGGTAACTTTCTTTAGCTCAAGATACGAATCAATAAAATATTTGGTTACTTTATTTTCCTTCATTTATTTTTAGGATTTTTAAAGTTGTTAGATCTTGTCTGTGACCGATTGTTCGTCTGTACCTTTTTTTCGGATGATGCTTAACAATCAAGACTTTTGCTGCTTTTTTCTCTTCCAAAATTTCAGCATCGACTGAAGCACCGTCAACTGTAGGCTTGCCGATAATTAGTTTTTTTTCGTCGGCAATTAACAAAACCTCAGAAAGTTTAATTTTCATGTCTTTGGATTCTAGCTTAGAATCAATTTTGATTTTCTTGCCAGTTTCAACAGTGAACTGCTTGCCAGCAAGGCTTACGATTGCGAACATTGTATGAGCTCCTGTCATTCCCGCTGAGACGGGAATCTACTGATAGATAATTTCAACCTTCTAATTTAAAAAATCCCCGACGGAATACAAACTAATCTTAGCAAATTCAGAAAAAATAGTCAAGTCATCTTAATAAAAAATATAATCCCGTACCAAACTTGTTCTGGCGCGTGGGTCAATAGATTAAAAGCTAAGTTTCTTTCGATGGATATAAATACTTTCTAGTATGCCAATTAGAATGAAAGATGTAATAAGCGATGAACCTCCGGCGCTGACAAATGGTAGTGGTATCCCGGTGACGGGAGCCAGCCCTAAATTCATAGCAACGTTCACAACAGTCTGGAAAGCAAAAGTTGCTCCAGCGCCAACTGCCAAAAGATACCCGAAGTTATCTTTCGCCAGCCTTGCAACGTCAATCGTCCGAATAAGGAGATATAAAAAAGCTGCCAGTAATATTAAGTCCCCAATCAAACCAAAGGCCTCGGAGTAGCTGGAGAAAATAAAGTCGGTTTCCGGTTTTGGTAAGAATTGCAACTGGGATTGCGAACCATGACTTAAACCTCTACCGAATATACCACCAGAGCCGATGGCAATTTGAGCCTGAGCAACATTGTACCCTTTTTCATAAATATATTTTTTGTCTTTTGATGGATGAATTAATGTTTCAACCCTCGTGCGCTGATAATCCTTGAGCAGTGGTGTAAAAGGTGGAATTTTGTATACCGACAAAAAGAATATAGTAATTAAAGCTGCCAGTGAGCCAAAAATCAGCACATATTGTTTTGTAGTTAGTTTTGAAAAAATAATCATCACGAACCAAGAAAAAATAATTACCAATGCTGTACCCAAATCTGGTTCAATCAGCACCAAAAACAACGGCGGCAGTAACATTAAAAACATATACAAAATATCCACGGTTTTGACTCGACCAAGTCGGCGAGAAAGAAACGACGCCATAAAAATAACAGAAATAAATTTATAAAATTCTGAAGGCTGTAATTGAAATATTTTTAGGTCAATCCAGCGCGTTGCTCCACCGGTAGTTTTGCCGAATAGATCGACTACAACTAAAAGAGCAATAACAGTTAAATATAAATACCAGCTAGTACCAGAAAGTATTCTGTAGTCAAAATTTGCGAGCGCAAACAATATTACCAAACCAATTAAAAAAAATATTAATTGCTTTAGAGCCAAATTGCTTTCAACTTCGGCAAAAACCAAACTGTAAATCACAGCAATTCCAGCGAACGACAGCAGTATTGAAGTTATCAGCAGCGGGAAATCTAAATTACGAAGCCTTGAGAACATTACTTTATAATCTTTCTTGCCCCGATAAAAATGCTTTGACCATCAATTTTTGATTCCTCAGAAATTTCAAGTGAGTCATTTTTTTTGTTTTCAAGTTTTTCAGAAAGAGTCTCTTTGATAATATAGTCAGTATTTTTAACAATTGAATCGGTTAACTTGCTATCTTCGGTTTGATAAAAAGTTTCTATTCTATCAGAGATATCAAAATCGGCTTTTTTGCGTAGTCCTTGAACAATTCTAACGAATTCGCGCGCTTTGCCTTCCGAGATTAAATCATCAGACAATTCTGTGTCGAGTTCGATATCATCGGCGATTTCTTTATCAAACCAAATGCTTCGAACATTAACTTCGCTGGCAATAATTGATTCCAATTCAACCGAAAGTTGTTTGGCTTTATATTTTAGTGACAGTAGCGGCTGGCGAACTTTAATTCCCGCTTCCGCTCTTTTGGAAAGACCAAGTTCGACAATTTTTCGCACTAAATCCATGTCAGCAATAACATCGTTTTTAATAAATTCCTTGTTTGTAGCTGGAAAATCGGACAAATGAACTGATTCTTTGCCAGTTAAATTTTGATAAATTTCCTCAGAGACAAATGGAGCGAATGGTGCCAAAAGTTGGGATAATTTTACTAAAACATAGTGCAGGGTAGCGTACGCAGCATTTTTATCGTCATCGTTTTCTGACTTCCAAAATCGCTTTCGGCTTCGGCGAATATACCAGTTTGAAAGCTCATCAATGAATTCTGAAAATAATCTGGTCGCCCCTGGCAAGTTATAGCCTTGCATATTTTTTTCGATTTCTAGATTTAGAGTTTCTAATTTTGAAACGATCCAAACATCTAGCAAATTTCCCGGCTTATAATTTTCTGCTGGAGTCCAATTATCAGTTGTCACATAAAGTATGAAGAAATAATACGAATTCCACAGCATTCTAAACATTCCGCGAGAGAATTCTGACATATCAGATTCTGAGAAGTTTAAGTTTTCAGCGGCCACAACGGGTGAAGTTAAGAAATACATCCGCATTACATCAGCACCATATTTATTAAACATCTCCATTGGGTCAGGATAATTCTGCAATCTCTTAGACATTTTTTTGCCGTCCTCGGCCAAAACAATTCCGTTGACGATGACATTTTTAAAAGCCGGTTTTTGCTGGGTTGCTGTGGCTAAAATGTGTAAATAATAAAACCAGGCGCGAGTTTGATCCACACCCTCAGCGATAAAATCTGCCGGAAAATTGTTTTCAAATTTTTCTTTGTTTTCAAAAGGATAATGCATTTGGGCGTAAGGCATTGAGCCAGAATCAAACCAGGTGTCCAACACATCCGGTATTCGCTTCATTTCGCTGCTACATTTTTCACATTTGAAAGAAATTTTGTCAACAATATGTTTGTGCAGATCAGTCACTTTTTCGCCTGACAATTTTTCTAGCTCACAAACAGATCCAACAACTTTCATTTCGTTGCATTTTTCGCATTTCCAAATAGGCATTACCGATGCCCAATATCTTTGCCTTGAAATTGACCAGTCGCGCGCGCCCTCTAGCCACATGCCGAAACGCCCGGCCTTTACATGTTTTGGCGACCAATTAATGTCTTTTGCTAACTCCAGAGCTTCGGTTTTAACTTTTTCGACTGCAACAAACCAGGAAGATGTTGCGTAATTTATCAACGGCGTGTCGCAACGCCAACAATGCGGATATGAATGCTCATATTGCTTTTTATCGAATAATAAATTTTTTCCGGCAAGATATTTAATTATAACAACATCTGTTGACTGAACATCCTCAGCTGGCTTAACTGACAAACCAGAGAATTCGCCGTAACCAGGCTTGATAATTCCATCCATACCGACGTGCTGAATAAATGGCAAATCTAATTTTTTTCCCAAATTCATATCGTCTTCACCAAATGCAGGAGCAATGTGGACAACACCAGTGCCATCTTCTGTGGTTACAAAATCAGCTGCAACGACTTTCCAGCCGTTTTCAGCATTTTTGATACTTTTATCAACATCGAACAGCGGTTTATATTCCTTGCCAACTAAATCGCTGCCAGGAAATTCCTCTATAATAGTATATTCATCATCGCCAAAAATATCTTTCAATCGATCTTTGGCTAAAATAAATCGAACCAATTCCCCACTTCCCTGATCTTTCTTTTCTATTTTGACGTATTTAATATCGCTGCCAACAGCTAGGGCAACATTACCAATTAGCGTCCAAGGCGTTGTCGTCCATGCCAAAATTGAGGTTTTTGGTTCATCAGCTAATTGAAATTCAGCGATAACTGACAAATCTTTAATATCTTTGTAACCTTCAGCAACCTCAGATTGCGACAAAGTGGTCTCGCAGCGTGGACAAATGTGCATTGAGCGATAGCCTTCGTAAATTAAACCTTTGTCGTATAAATCTTTAAAAACTGACCAAACTGATTCCATATAATCCAAATCCATTGTTTTGTAGGCGTTGTCCATATCAGCCCAACGGCCCATGCGGCGAATAACTTTTTTCCATTCATCAACATAGCCCAAAACTTTTGACCTGCAAAATTCGTTGAATTTATCGACTCCAATTTCTTCAATCTCTTTTTTGGTTTTAATTCCAAGTTCTTTTTCGGCAATGTTCTCAATTGGTAGTCCATGGCAATCCCAACCCCACTTGCGCTCTACTAAATAGCCCTTCATGGTCCAATAACGCGGCACAGTATCTTTCATTAGCGACGAGGGAATATGGCCGTAGTGAGGCGTTCCAGTGGCAAATGGCGGTCCATCATAAAAAGTGTATCGCGGTGCGTCTTTACGAATATCCAGAGATTTCTGGAAGGTTTTATTCTCATCCCAAAATTCAAGGATCTTCTCCTCAAGTTTCGGTAAGTTAAGTTGTGGATCAACCTTTTTAAATGACATTAATGTTATCCAGAATTTACTTCGGAACATCTCCTTAATTATTTAGTTTTATTTTACACTCCTCAAGCTCATTTTTCAATGTTGACAATGATCAAATAAAGTGATAAAATTTACACAGTTTTCAGGAAGAGAATAATGCTTACCATATAATCATCTTCTCCTCTTGAAGGAGTGCTATCCGGAAAGTCCGGTTGCCGTGGGTAATACTGCGGCTCTGCACAAGGACGTGAAGATTATGTCAATCGATGCGCGCATTGAGAAGCCAGAGGCGAGAATGATGATCCTGATGGCGAGCAGGGTGATGGAGGCGCTGCTTTCTGTTGGACTGTATCCATTTGACAAGCCGCCCACCGATCGTGGCAGCGATAAGGACAAGACGATCTTCGATGACGTCATGCATCACCTCTGCTTCCGCCCGATGCACCACGAACCGGAGCTGCTGGCTGGTGACTACGTTGAGTGCGGGAGCTGGGTAACTCCCGGCTCAGTCCAGAACTGCGGCAAGACCGGCCGCATCCTTCGACTCGGTGAACCAGTTTGGCTTCACGACAGGGATAGTGGCAAACATCCAGTCGTGGCCAAGGGCATATTGGTCCGCTGCGACAGCGACGACGCCAAGAGCAACATTCGGGAGGAAAACGGTAAGTGTTTCGTCTACTCGGCGAGCTACTCAACCGTCTATCCGATCGAGGGCGAAGTCAACTGCGGCGGCGGCAAACTCTGGTGTGTTGAGCCGATTGCAGAAGCGGATCTCCTGAAGTCGGTTGACGAGATCCAGGCTGAACGTGCAGCACAATAGCACCATCCGCATCAAGAATAACGGCTCGCGCCTCGGCGCGGGCCACTTTTTATTTTTCAGAGATCTTTTTCCAGATTACTGGGGTAGCATCAAAAATATAATGAGTTGCTTGAACCATTCGTTCATCCATAGTTCCAGAAAAATTCGGACCAGAAATTTTTAGCGGAGTTTCTTCGTTTTTATATATTTGATTGAAAAGCTTTGGCTTAAAATCAAATTCTTTTTCTATTGCTTCGATGTTAGAAAAATCGAATGCGATTACAATGTCAGCATCTTCAAGTATTTTCTTCGTCAATTGAGTTCTTTTGTGATCGGACGCATCGATTCCGAATTTTTTTAATTCAGGAAAGTGCGCCATGGAAAAACCAGAAATATCACTACCGGCATTTATACCGGCTGATTCTACAATAATATTTTCAATTTTTTCATCGTTCAAAAAATGCCTAAGGCAGTATTCAGCAATCACACTTCTGCCAACATTATCGGTACAAACAAAAAGAATTTTCATTATTTTTTTATTTCAACTATTTTGTTTCTTGATGTTAGACCGGAAACGATACAAATTTGAGATTTTGGGGCATTAAAATGTTTTGAAAGTAGTTTAATCAGTGCGCGGTTGGCCTCGCCTTCTTTTGGCCGAGCCCGCAACCAAACCTTTAGTGAACCATCGAGAGCCGATTGGATTTGTTCAACTTTAGCTGATGGAATGACTTTGATAGTTACTCGCATTGTTCGTCTAATGCTTTATTTACCAATTTATCTGCCAGCTTATTTTCTTCACGCGGAATGTGGATGAATGAGATATTCAGCTGCATTTGAGCAATCATTTGCCGGATTTGAGCAATAAAAAGTTTTAAGTGGTCCTGTTTGATTTTATAATTACCATTTATCTGTTCAACTACGAGTTGTGAATCCAGCCGACAGATTACTTCTTTCTCAGCAATATTGTTTTCGGCAAACCACTTAGATTTAGTTAATATTTCCAATGCCTTGATGATAGCCTGGTATTCGGCCTCATTATTTGTGCCGCGCCCAATACACTCTTTGTATTCATGAATAACTTTTTGATCGGCATCAAAAAAAACTACACCAACTGCTGCAGGGCCTGGATTTCCCCGAGATCCACCGTCTGTATTAATGTATATTCTATCCATTAATAAATTTCTAATATCTAATTACTAACTTCTAAACAAATTTCAAATAACTAAATGTCAAATACCCAAACCAATCTTGGATTTTACTTCATTTAATGTTTTTTGAGCAATCGGCTCAACTGACTGCGCGCCGTCAATGAGAATTTTGCGCAACTTTTCTTTGTCGGCAATGATTTCTTTGTATCTTGCTTGTTTTGGCTCTAAAAACAGGATTATTTCTTCGGCCAAGGCCTTTTTGAAGTCACCATAACCACGGCCGACGAAATCAGCTTCCAAACTTTTAATGTCGCGACCAGAAACACCAGAAAAGATGTTTAATAAGTTTGTCATTGCTGGCTTGTCTTCGCGTGCAACAATTTCACTTCCAGAATCTGTAACTGCTCGACTGATTTTTTTTCGCACAACATCTGGTTCATCTGACAAGGCAATAAAGTTGTATTCCGAGCCAGCAGACTTTGCCATTTTCTTTCCCGGATTGTCCAAACCTTTAACCCGCTGAACATCTTCGCGAATTATTGGCTCTGGAATGGTAAAAACGTTACCGTATTTATTATTGAAACGAATAGCGAGGTCACGGGCTAACTCGACATGTTGTTTTTGGTCGTCGCCAACTGGCACATCAGTCGCTCCATATAATAGTATGTCAGCGGCCATTAGAATTGGGTAATCAAAAAGTCCGACAGAAACTAAGTCCTTATTCCCCTCAGACTTTTCTTTGTACTGTGTCATTCTGCCCAATTCACCCATGGTGGAAAAACAGTTCAAAATCCAAGCCAGTTCAGTGTGTTCTGGACGCATTGATTGAACAAATATTTTGGACTTAGACAGGTCAACTCCACAAGCTAAATACCAAGCGGCAACATTTAAAATATTCTCGGATAGTTCAGGATCGCGATTCACTGTGATGGCGTGCAAATCAACAACGCAAAAAATTGACTCATCAACTTTGTGTTGTAAATCTACCCATTGTTTAATGGCACCGAGATAATTACCCAAGTGCAGAATTCCTGTCGGTTGAATGCCTGAAAAAATTCGTTTCATTTTGCTCCACAAAATTAATGATGAGATTCTAACACGGATCAGCTACACGGATAGTCACGGATTGGAATGTTTTGTCCGCGTTTATCCGTGTGATAAATCCGCGTACGAATTACCTTTTATTTTCAGTAGCTTCTGCCAGTGACCATCGTTCGCAATTGAATCTTTGCTCGATGTCTTGCAGCTTGAGATGAATAGTTTTTTGTTTCGGTCGTCATATCAATTTTAAGATACGGTGCCTGCAAACAACTAGAATCGTAACAGAAAAACCCGGAAAGATTGAGGGTGATGATTTCAACATCCGGACTATTTAACCTGAGGAAATTGTAACCGCTCGGTCTCTCGTCAACTGTTGGCGGTGAAGCCATAGTATTAAACTTTAACTGATTTGATGTCGTGTCGGCGGCATACTCGATATTATTGTTTTTTATTCTGTAAATTTTTAAGCCAGTACTGGAAAAAAGAACTACCCCAGTTGAAGTATCAGTCGCGCCCGCTATTGATCCATCATCCTTCAAAAACAGAATCCCCTTAGCCTGAATATCGCTCCCGGTCTTTCCGGCTGGAATATTTGTTGTTCCAGTTCCAATAGCGTTCACTGTATCGTCTGATATTTGACGCAAAATACGCTGGCCCTCATTATTTACAGTTGAGCTAGTGGTAACCAAGCTTTGGCTGCCTATGACATTAGAAAAAATGCCTGTAGCAATAATCATTGCAGTCGAAAATATTGCCACCGCAACTAGAATTTCAATTAAGGTAAAAGCTTTTTTTGATTTCATATTCTTCTGTATTCTTCTTAGTTGAAAATTACTCACAATCCCCGCTTCCAGTTGGTAAGTAATTCAGTTGTTTGAATTGTGTGGCTACTTCCATTTTCAGTCCAATCAACCTGAACTTTAACTCGAACCGCGTTGGCACTGGTAATTGTTGCGTTGCTGATAGCCGGATCGATAGCAGGGACCATGAAACTAATCTTTCTGGTATATGTTACAGAACCAATAATAATTGGCTCACCAGCACTATCTGACGTTAGCGCAATTCGCGAAATAGTATTGCCTGGATAGCATGCATTCAAACGACCTTGTGTAACTTTATATACGCTAGTGTAATCTAGGGGTGAAAGCCCAGTGGCGCTGCAAACAAAAGTGTTCCAATTTGTTGTATCTTGCCTATCAACTAAATTAGTATCACGAATTTGTCTTACGCTTTCAATCCCCTCTTGGGCCAAATTGAAAGCGACTGATCTACCTCTGGCAAAAACAATATCGCGGGTGACCAAAACGTTGATTGCCAGCAGAGAGCCACAAATCAAAATCAATATTGCGCAAGCAACTAGAGTTTCGATTAAGCCAAAGCCCCGAGATTTTTTAACTAGAAATTTCATCTAAAAAATTAATTATTTGATATTGATAACAGCTGCGAAGTGGTTGTGTTTAGTATTGTTGCGGTTTTGACGACTGCGCCTACGCCCCTGGTAGTAAGCCCTATTGCAATTGAAGTTGAGCAATCAATTGGAGAGCAGATAATATTTTCATCTGGCAGGGTCCCGCCAAAAGTGATAGTGAGACCATCTCCACCTACCGTGCCATTTACCATGATATCTTCGGCAAAATCAATTTTATCAACGATTATTGGCCCAGCCGGATCGTCGGTTTTTAGATATAGTTCAGCACGATTTATATTTGATGAATTAGTGAACTTAATTTCGTAATTGTATTTTTTGTTTGAGTCAAGTCTGGAAACATTTTCCGGATTGTTCTGGAGCGACCTAGCGTAATTGAAAAGCGAGACAAAATTTCGAATGTCACTGTCTGCAGTGCTTCTCTTTTGGTAATAAGAAAAAATCGGGAAAGCAATCCCAGTCATCATGCCGATTATAGCCAGGGAAATTAAAAGCTCAATCAGCGTCATTCCCCTATTTTTCTTTTTTATCATAGCTATATTATAACAAACTTCCAAGCTTCAGAGAAAGTGTGGTGAAAAAATTACCAACTTTTGTCTGAACATTCTGATAGGATTGCGGTAATTGATCCATGGTGTCCAAAACCTTAGCTGTCGCCGACTGTGCCGCGCTGCTTTGCGTTACATGTATTGGTACGAGCGTACTGCTAAATTGAACGTTATAGGAATTATATGCCAAAATTTGATAACTAAAATCGGAAACAACTAAAGCCTTGGGAATGGTTAGTTTGTAGCTTCCATTGGGTTGTTTGGTCATTTTTAAGGTTACCTTTTTATTGTTCGCTAAAGAGAGTGAAACAAAAGCGTTCTCAACCGGAATTACCCCCAGTGTACTTACAGTCGTTGATACAACAACATTGCTGAGCGGTTTAACCGTGATGGTGCCACTAGCAGCCTCAGCCGAAACAACCGGATTCATTAGTGATCTTATAATATTGGCAGCCAGTGAATTATTGACTGCTCCCGAATTGTTATCCACCGCAACCACAGCGCTAGAACCTGTGGTAAATCTCCAACGCATTATATTGCCACTTTCGGCACCTAAGGCCTGCATGGCCGCCGGAGAGATATCTAGCCCAGCTGAGTAGGTTGGTCGTCCACCACGCAACACATAATCAGAATTCTTAGTTCCCGACGTGCCGACCCCAGGGCCAGCATCGACAACCGCCAAGATTACTGACTTCCCATTGTACTGAACTTCAATTCGCGGACAATTATTTGCTTTTCCGCCACAAGCGGCGGCAATTACGCTATACGGCAAGGCAGCAAAAAACTCTGTTTGTTTATGACAGCCTGTGTAAACCCCGCTAAAACCGATACAGTTATCTTCTGAATCCTGACAAGTCAGACACTCGCTCATATTCGCAGTGCTTTCATTCGCAGTCGAGTCATTCTGACAAAAATCATGCTTTTTATTCTGATTGGCAGCCGAGGTATCACAAATCCCACCAAAGGCTGTGGTATTAATATTTTCATGCCAGCTTGTTGACGCACCAGCTGGAATCGAGACAGTACCGGTTAATTTGTTGTCCGGTGCAGAATTCTGACCATTTACTTGTCTAGCAAAGGTAGCCATTTGACGATCGTCAATTACAGCATAAGCGACGCTAGTGCCACCAAAACCACCAAGTTGATCTCTAGCATAATTGAACGCCTTGCCATTCCATGAATCAATCAGATGATATGTCGACCCTCCAAAATATTGTGTAAGCAAAACACAATGGGTACCATATGTTGACCCGTTATTCATATTCCTTAATTGCCCGTCAGCACCGTAAAAGATTATCGGTACACCCTGCTTTAAGTAATTTTGCATAGAAGAGTCCAGATTAGCTGCTTCGATCTTCACAAGATGCACAGTTTTACCGGTACTGGCATCATATTTCAAAACAAAACTCGGGAAATTTTGAACGTGCATGTCGGCCTGATTAGCGTTGCCAAAACTAGTCAGGGTTGCCGGTGTAATGTTGTCGTTTGGGTAATAAAACTTCAACGCCATCGCCAGAGTTGTAACGCAACAACCGCTATTGTGCAAGTCAGCGCCATCATTAAAACCATATGGTTTTGGAGAAGGGACGCCCCAGGCCGGATCAGTTTGGGCCATGGCAATTCTGCCCTCGGCATTAGCCAAAGCGCCAGGGTCCCAATCCGGACGAGTAAGAGTGATATGCCCAGTAGTTGATTCGGGGGCGATGACTACAGTACCTGCTATCTTCCAGCTAGGATCAACAGAAAACACAACCTGGCAGTCACTTTTTGGAACATTATTGAATGTTGCCGTCCCGTTGCTAAGAGTGACAACTGGATCAGTATAATCAATAAAATTACTATCTCCGGCAGATGATGCTGATCGCTGGCATGCCAACCTGACACTAATACCGGCCGCACCGCCCTGATTCACTACATACGTTTCTGCGGATGATGTATTTGTTCTATCTTTGTATTTGATAATTGATTTTTCGAAAGTTACCACGACTTTTTTTCTGCCAACAATTGGAGATGTGTTGGAATTATCGCCAAAGACAAAATCTTGAAAGATTTTGGAACCGCGAATGTCAGTCAGGTTGAACAGCTTTGACTCGGATTTCGGCGACAAGGAAAATAGCGGCTTACTAACATCTGTGGCAAATAATTTGACGTTGGTTGGGGCTGCAGGAGTATCACCTTCAGATACTAAGTTCGTGACTGGTAAAGTGTAATTACCATTTGTGTCGCTCAACACCGGTTGCCCGACGATATCTCCAGGCAAATAATTTCCCGGCCCAGCTCCGTCTCGCTGATGAAGCAAAATGATTTTCGCACCTTTTATTGGAACTTTGGCGTCATTACTGATTTTGGAAATATTGCCCTCGAAGACCGTTATATTTTTGCCATCATTTTTAGCTAAAATAATATTTTTAGTGTTCGAGCCGGCATTGATGGTAACGGTTAGAATTTCCGATGAACGATTGGCCGCAGTTGGCACAGCCACCAACCGGTAATTTTTGCCAGCCACTATTGATGTCGGCAGGCTACCAAAATTATAGTTACCGCTAGAATCTGAATCTTTATGGGCAATTAAGGCGTTAGGCTCATCATCGTTGTAGAGATAGACGGTTGTTGGCACCCCAAGGTTATGATTCTCTGACGCTACCACTTGGCCCAATAGAGTAGTAGGTATAATTTTTACTAGTTCCGCGTTTTCCACCGCATACAACTTGCCGGCAGTATCTGTTTTGATATCAGAAGTATTGGCGGTAATGATTTGACTGACATAACCACTTTTGGCGATAGTAATAGTAAATGATGGGATTTTAGAGCCTGGCAGCTTAATGTTGTAGAGATTGGATAATCCATAGTTGAGTGTGCTAGTAACCCCATGGGTATTAGCGGGCGGCGATATTGAAACTACCGGATTAATAGTTGGCAATTGGCAATTAGCTGCGCTAACACTGGGTGGACAACTGGCGGTGATAGTAGCGCCGGTTAGGGCTGCCTTGGTGTCACTGCCAGTAACCAAGCCGACTAGGTCAAATGTAGCTGGAGGTGGAGCAAGGGTCAAGTCGTATTCAGCAAGAACATTTAGCTCGCCAAGCGTTAAACTACCAGAGTTTTGATAAATAATGTCAGCATTTTTCAAAGGCGTAGGGCCAAAGTCAGCATAGCCGGGTGCGGTAATTTTGACTGACAAACTAGAAATATCCGTGCTATTGAAACTAAATGTTGCCGTTTTAAAGTTATAAGGATAATCAGACCTCGTGCCGTCAGCGCTAGTGGAAGCTGAGCTGGTTACAGCGGCCGTCATTCCAGTGCCAGAAGCAGCATTTAAAATTTGGACAGTGGCCCCGGCTACTAGTTGGTCACCACTAGTTCCGTCTGTCTTGGGCCCATAAATTGTACCAGCCAGAGATAGCCCATCACCGGCTGACAGATACATATACTCGGGCACAGTAGCCGTATACGGCGAATTAGTCGGGATATTAGAAACATTGCCAATAAATTTATCCAAGGTTTTATTGTCATACTGATAAAGTATCGGCCTGGTTTTTGAATAGTCAGAGAAATACAAGTGGTAGTTGGCAGATGAGGTATAGCTGATTGGCGTAATGTTTAGCGTATAACTGCCGTCACTGGCCGTTGTTGCAAATGATTTATCTGACCCAGGGGCGGCCTGAACAGTGATGCCTTCAATTGGTAGACCACTGGTCTGATCCTTTACCACACCTTTGACAGTGAAGTTACCGGCCGGAATGGCTTGGCAGTAAGCGTAAATGTAAAAACTTGCAGCAGGTGCGTAAAAAGGGACAGTTGGACAATTACTCCCCCGTACTATGGCATAGTATGGGCCGGTGGTTGGCAACTGAAAAACGGCATCGGAGTAGGCATTGGTGTATGCAGATACATTCCAAGCATTGCCGTAGTAAATATCTACAATAGTATTTTGGCCGACAAATGAAGCAGAACTAGTGTTATTTGACTTAACGTAAATGTTAACGTTGCCACTACTAAGGCCCTTAGTCTCAGTCGACGCCGGTGACTTTATTACAACGCTAGCAACTTCGTCGGCGAATGACCGAATATCGATTTTCCCGGTTTTAGCCAAGGCAAAAATAGTACCACCGCCAAGGATCACAAAAGCTGCAATTATGCTTAAAATTAGTTTAGTACGCTTGTTTTTGAAAAACTGGATAAAACTCAAAAAAATCTCCCCTCTACTTAGTTTCTTATATCATAGCAAATTTTAGGTACAAATTAACTAGTTGGTTACCCCAAATAATACAAATTAAGGCGGCCATAATTAGAAACGGTGCAAAAGCAATTTCTGATTTCATTTTTTTCTTGTTTGATGCCATTAGGATTAACCCGACAATGGCACCAATGATAAATGACAAGAATAAAAACAGAATTGATCTGTAGGCGCCGAGCAAAAAACCAAAAGCTAGGCCAATTTTGATATCGCCAGCACCCATCATTTGCTCATTCGAGATTCCAACCAAAATACCCAAAATTCCGCCACCAATGAGTCCACCAAGCAGAAATTCGTTAATAGAAAAACTTGGGCTAATCGCCGCTGCGACAATAGCAAAAATCATTAGTAACCAGGCAAATACTTCCGGAATTTCTAAAAATTTGGCATCGTAGACAAAAATTAGCACTGAGGTACAAGCGATTAACAAATAGCCAATTAGCTGGTAATTGATACCGATTGTTTTTGCCAAGAAAAAGAAGATGACGCCGGTGGATATTTCAACCAGCGGATATTGCAGTGAGATCGGCTTCCGACAATTTCGACACTTACCCCAAAGAATAATATAGCTAATAACAGGGATAAGATCGAACCAAGCAATAGTTTTTTTACAATTGGGGCA
>JBAXWD010000059.1:0-3972 GCA_037128645.1 Candidatus Berkelbacteria bacterium | reverse complement strand
GTTGGGTACATTACTTCTTCATCAGACGAACAAGGAGAATCAATTAAGAAGTTCTTACCAAAAGAAAACCGGCTTTTTTCAGTCGGTAGATTAGATAAAGAAACTGAAGGACTCTTGATTTTGACAAACGACGGCGATTTCGCAAACGAATTAGCTCATCCGTCATTTACCAAGGAAAAGGTATATCACCTAGAATACGGCGGCAAACCTACCACATTGGGCAAAGAGGGGATAATCCGCCAGTTTCTTAAGGGTATAATGCACAACAGCAAGCGATATTACGTTGATAAAGCCAGATTTGTCGCTGATAACAAACTCGAAGTTACCCTCCATCAAGGAAGAAGCCGACAGTTGCGTATAATGGCGGGGAAAATTGGGCTTGAAGTTCTGAACTTAAAAAGAGTCCAAGTTGGGAAACTAAAACTTTCAAAACTCGGTTTGAAACCGGGCCAAATGGTAAAAGTACTTAAAGAAGATATTCTATGATTTCGAAACCCTTAATAGCTCTATCGATAATTTGCAATTTAGTTGGTTTTAATTTATCAGCCGGTAAATTTGACCAAAAAATTGCTGACAGCTATTCGCGCGAGTCTTTCACTTCTGCGACAGCCTCTGATCAACAATTAGTATTGCCGAAAATTTTAGATCTTCCTGAAACTAAAATTAATAGCCCGAAACCAAACATCTTGTCAAAAGAATACGCCCTAATTGATGCAAGCTCTGGTGTTATTTTCTCGAGCAAAAATCCAGATGCCCACGTTCCAATTGCTTCAACTACAAAAATAATGTCCGCCGTCGTTGCCTTGGAGAACTATAAATTAGACGACGTTGCTACTATTTCGCTTAAAGCCACCCAACAAATCCCGACGGTGGTAAATTTACGTGCAGGTGAAAAAATCACCATTTCAGAGCTTCTTCATTGCATGCTGATAAAATCTGGTAATGACTCCGCTTATGCTATAGGTGCCCACATGGATCCAACTGGAACCGAGGCTGATTACCAGATATTTGTCGACAGAATGAATGCTAAGGCCAAAGAACTCGGTATGAATGATACACATTATATGGATCCTGCAGGACTCTCTGATGATGGCTATTCTTCCGCTGCTGATCTGGCAACGATAACAAGATATGCTTTGAAAAATCCAACATTTAGGGAAATTGTTGATACTCAAAATTATGTTGCCACCAACACAACAAAAACAATTTTCCACCCAATAGAAAATTCAAATCGATTAGTTACTTCATATCAGTACCCAGGCGCAATTGGTGTCAAAACCGGCTTCACTGATGCCGCTAGCCACTGTCTTGTTGGTGCCGCAACACGCAATAATCACACCTTAATTGCAGTCATACTCGGAACTTACGCAAATACACCATCGGCCTCTGCTGACGAAGCCCGCAAATTGTTGGATTGGGGCTTCACTAATGTAGTTTGGCCTAGTTAAATAGTTCTTTGTTTTCGAGTGCATTGGCGGCGGCGGCGATTTGGGCTTTTTGTTTTGAATTGCCATCGCCCTCACCAATTTTCTTTTTGCCGATTAGTACAGCAACAACGAATTTCTTATTGTGATCCGGGCCGGTTTCAATAACAGTTTCGTACGTAGGAGTAATTGAGAATTTTTCTTGTGATAATTCTTGCAAACGAGATTTGGCATCAATAAAGTGGTCCCCAGCCAAAATGTCGTCTAATTTATAAATAATATGATCCTCGACGAATTTTTTTACTACATCATAACCCTGATCTAAATAAATTGCTCCCAAAAGTGCCTCAAAGGCGTTAGCTAAAATTAAGTCTCTGGCTTTGCCAGTATTCTTAGATTCGCCGCGAGAAACTTTTAGGCAAGACTCAAGACCAATTATTTTTGCTTCAGCAGAAAGTGATTCGCCCTTTACCAGAGCACTGCGCCAGGCAGTCATTTCGCCCTCTGGGCGGTCATATTTGTTGAATAAGTGTTCGGTCACAGCCAGTTCTAAAACAGCGTCTCCAAGGAACTCCAGGCGTTCGTTGTGCGAAAGGCCAGAGCTACGATGTTCGTTAATATATGATCTGTGAATAAATGCTTGCTGTAATATTTCAGGATCGTTGAATTTTAGCCCAAGTTTTTCAGCTAATTTATTTGTGTCATTCATTACCAAGTTCCTTTTTCTTTATTGTCTCAATATGCTTGTCGTAGATTGTGCCAAGCACTCCGTTTATAAACTTGCCGGAGTTATTATTTCCAAATTGTTTAGCCAGTTCAATTGCTTCATTAATTGATACCTTTGGTGGCACATCGCTAGAATACAAAAGTTCAAAAATCGCAATTTCTAAAATCGATTTATCAATCATTGAAATTTGCTCAATCGGCCACTCTGGAGCGCTAATGGCTATTTCTTTGTCTAATTCTTCTCTGTTTTTACTAACGCCAAGAATTTCTGATTTAACAAAATCCTTGTCAATATCATCAGCAAACTCAGCGATTGAACGCTCGAGAATTTCATTTAGATCAGCATCCGGACGAAAGTTCCACTCATATATAGCCTGCATCGCAACCATACGAGAAAGATGTCTATTCATAGTATCCCACTCCTTACAAATTATTCTTTACTGGCTGGTGCAGCTTCAATTTTTTCTTCTGAGTCAACGACTTTTTTACCGCGATAGGTTCCACAATTCTTGCAGATGTGGTGTCGCTGCATAGGCGCATGACATTGATCACAGTAAACAATACCAACTTCATTATGTTTAATTTGGTGTCGACGGCTGCGAGTTCTGGTTTTTGATAATTTCTTTTTTGGTTCGGCCATGGGTCGCTTATGCTCCAATTTATAATTTAAAAATCAAAATTTAAAATAATTGAATTTACTATTGCAGTATGACAAAAAATGACGGAAAAATCAAGCGCTAGACCACAATACTAATTATTTTGCCTGGAACATAGATGAATTTCTTTATTTTAGCCTCTAAAATCCAGCTTTTTATCTTTTCTCGCTCTAAGACCAACTCCTTAACTTTTTCTTCTGATTCATCAATTGCGATCTCAATTTGATCGCGAACTTTTCCATTGATTTGGATGGCAATGGTAACTTTATCATCAGCGATGTACTTCGAATCAAATTCCGGCCAGACAGATATTTGAATTCCAAGTTTTTGCGATACTTGCTCGACCATTTTCGGCGCGAATGGGGATAGAAGTGTTAAAAATATTTCAGCCGATGGTTTATTCCAACCGTTAGTCGAAATAAGATCAAATGTTTCGATTAAGGTACTAATCGCGGTGTTGAAGCTAAAACTTTCAATGTCGGCAGTGACTTTTTTAATTGCTTTATTGATTGGAACCAAATTTTTGTCATTTGAACTGGAAATTTCGGTATCTGAAATTTTTTCAACTTTTTGTAAGAACCGATGCATACCAACAATTCCATTCTGGCTCCATTTTGCTGGTTGCGAAAACGGACCAATGTAGAGTTCATACATTTTTAACGCATCCGAACCAAATTTCTCAATCAGTGGGTCAGGATCAATAACGTTTCCTCGTGATTTAGACATTTTAACGCCGTCAATTCCCAAAATAGTTCCAACTGATATTAACTTTTGGAACGGTTCAATGCTCCCGACTAGTTTTTCATCATACAACACCTTGTGCCAGAATCTGGAGTAAAGCAAATGCAAAACTGCGTGCTCAGCACCGCCGACGTATAAATTCACTGGCAACCAGGGGTCAATTTTGTCGCGGTCCCAAACATATTCATTGCCTTGTTTCATCAAGTAGGCAATGTAATACCAGCAACTTCCGGCCCACTGCGGCATTGTATTAGTTTCGCGTTTTGCCTTCCCCCCGCACTCTGGGCATGTGGTATTGAGCCAAGCCGCAATTGCAGGATCAGACTCGTTAGACAGGGGAGATGTGCCATCGCCGGTTGGTTCGTACTTTTCAACATGCGGCAAGAGTACCGGCAAATCCTTTTCGGGAACGGCAACAATTCCAC
>JBAXWD010000058.1:0-4006 GCA_037128645.1 Candidatus Berkelbacteria bacterium | reverse complement strand
GCCACCCGCCGTACGCGTTCCGGATGGACGCAATGTCCACCTTGGCAATGAATGCAGAGCTGGCAGCGAGCCGCGCCCGAGCTCTCTGCCCGACCGCGACTATTTCGAAACCGATATGCCTTGTCAAACACCTCTCTTGTGAGCTTGGGCACGGT
Source organism: Candidatus Berkelbacteria bacterium (assembly GCA_037128645.1). GTDB lineage: Bacteria > Patescibacteriota > UBA1384 > XYA2-FULL-43-10 > CAINNR01 > CAINNR01. Next base: position 3,851 of record JBAXWD010000058.1, on the reverse strand, counting down.
GCTCGCTTCCTTTCGCATGGGATAGCATCGACTTAAATGTAGTTAAATGTATGATTAATGTCAAATTATATTTTGTTGCGCGGTATTTGCTGCGTTATAAGAATTATGGCTTTGCCAAATTCTTATAACGCTCTTGAGCGCCATATTGGCTTTACTATCTAATCTTGTTATAATAGTATCAAACTCTTTGAGTGATTGTTCTTATATTGGAGGATGGAGTGGGACGTAAACGAAAATATCCAAAACATAAACAGAAAACTGCACTCTGGTGGCAAAAGGAAGATGAGTGGGGTAATTTTGTTTTCGATTGGACTCTGGGGCTTGGGCCTGACACTTGGAGGGAGATTTTTGCCGTCGGCCTAATGATTTTCGCCGTCATTTCTTTCATCGGCATTTTTGGTGCTGCTGGTAAAATGGGTGAGCAGCTTAAAATTCTTGATTACAAACTTTTTGGTACAATTATCGGTTATCTTGTTCCTATTGCTTTATTTTGGCTTGGGGTAATCATTATTTTCCCGCCAAAGGGTGGAGTAAAATTAGCTCGTTTTGTCGGCATTGCCCTATTTTTCATATTTTTTCCGGCGTTAATTCACTTGTTTATTCCAGCAGCCAGCGCCAAAGTAGCGGCCCTAAACGGTGAAGGTGGTGGACTTTTTGGTTACATGATCTCTAAACCACTCAGGGGGTCAGTTGGCACTTTCCCGGCTTTTGTTGTGCTGATAGCGGTTGCACTGGTGTCTATTATGATTACCTTTAATTTGTCGCTTTCAAAATTGTTTGGGGTTAAAACCGAAAGACGAAGTGAAGACGGTGAAGCGCCGGTTCCTAGTGGTGTCAGAGTCCATCGTCAAGGGCAGGAAGAAGAATTAGAACCGGTAAAGCGCGGTGGGTTTATGGATCGAATTCGTGGCGGCATTAACTCGCTATCGCGTCGGCCGAAAATTGAGGAAGTGCCAAGGGCGCCGGTAATTGAATCAGCGCCGCGCCCATCAGTCAAAACTAACGCTGGCCGTGTTTGGCAGTTTCCAAGTTATGATATTTTGCTCGAGTCAAACGATGTAGCCAAGTCCGGTGATATCGGCAAAAACGTTGAAACGATTAAAAAATGTTTTCAAAGTTTCGGCATTGACGTAAAAATGCAGGATGTCAACGTTGGCCCAACCGTAACTCAGTACACATTGCGGCCGAACGAAGGCGTAAAATTAAATCAAATTACCACTCGTGGCAACGATATTGCTCTTGCTTTGGCGGCTAAAAGCTTGCGTGTTGAGGCGCCAATCCCCGGAAAATCTGCTGTTGGTATTGAAGTTCCAAACTTAGTAGCGGCCAAAGTTACACTCAAAGAAGTAATGGCCTCGCCTCAGTTCAAAGCTGAAAAATCAAAACTTGCCATTGCTCTTGGCCGTGACGTTGCCGGCGCTCCGGTTGCAATTGATCTAGAAAAAATGCCGCACATGATGATTGCCGGTTCAACCGGTTCAGGAAAATCAATTTGTATTAACTCTATTATCACCAATTTTCTTTTCCATAATTCTCCTGAAGATCTAAAATTAATTCTTATCGATCCGAAACGAGTTGAGCTTACGAACTACAATGGCATTCCAAATCTCTATGCCCCAGTAGTAACTGAGGTTGATAAAACTGTCTCTGCCCTAAAGTGGACGGTTTATGAAATGGAGCGTCGCTACAAAATGTTCGCTGAGCTAGGGAAGAGGAACATTGTGGCTTATAATGAGTCGCCTGGTTCAGATGGCAAGTTACCCTACATTGTTGTTATCATCGATGAGTTGGCTGACTTAATGGCAGTTTCCGCCAACGAGGTCGAGGCTTCAATCGTTCGTATTGCCCAAATGGCTCGCGCCACTGGTATCCACTTAATCATAGCCACACAGCGGCCATCAGTTGATGTTCTTACTGGCTTGATTAAGGCCAACATCACATCAAGGATTGCATTTGCTGCTGCCTCCCAAGTTGATTCGCGGACAATTCTTGATATGTCAGGCGCGGAAAAACTTTTAGGCAATGGTGATATGCTCTTTATTGGTAACGGCTTGTCGAAACCTCGCCGTATCCAAGGTTGTTTTGTTTCTGATAAGGAAATAAACCAGTTGGTCGACTTCTTGAAGAAGCAAGGTGAGCCAGAATACGATGAATCTATCCTTTCCTTCCGTCCAGCGAAGGCGATTGGTGGGCGCGATTCCGGTGGCTCCATTGATGATGATTTATATGAAGAAGCGGTACAGGTGGTGACAAATTCTGGCCAGGCATCTGCCTCGCTCTTGCAACGGCGACTTCGTGTCGGTTATGCTAGAGCCGCGCGTCTGCTTGATATCATGGAACAAGAAGGTGTTATTGGTCCTTCCAACGGTGCTAAGCCGCGCGATATTCTCATTAGCACCGACCAATCAGCTGGCGGTAATGATCAATTCCCACAAGACTACTAAGGCATATTAAAGATAGAAGATTTAAGATTAAAGAAATTTTCAAATTAATTTTAGTTTTTTCATCTTTAAACTTTCATCTTTAAACTTGAAAATCGGAGATTTTCATGGTTGCTGCAGGATTTAAACTTCGTAAAATTCGAACAGTTCACACTTTGGGTGAAAAATTTCGTCGTGCCCGAAAACGCAGGGGAGTTGATTTAATTGAGGCAGAGCTCTCTACCAAGGTTAGGGCGAAGTATTTAGAGGCGTTAGAGAATGAGGATTTTGATTTACTCCCCAACGCAATTTATACCAGGGGTTTTATTTCTACCTATGCCGATTATCTCGATTTAGATAGCAAAAAAATGATAAATTTGTGGGAGCAGCAAACTTCGGCAGCCGGCAATGAAGTTGGTGATGATTTTCGATCAGGTAAAGCTGTAAAGGAAAGGTCTTTTGTTGTTACTCCTAGAATTATTGCTCTGTGTGTTGGCGCAGCATTTTGCTTGCTGGCGGTGGCCTATATTGTCTTTCAGGTTATTAGTTTTGCCTCTGTGCCTAAACTTGCTATTGATTCGCCGGCTAAAGACAGCGTTGTCGAAACTGATCAAATTTTGGTTTCAGGTAAAACGGACGCTGGGGTTAATTTGGCAGTCAATAAAGAATCAATCACAGTTGGCTCGGATGGAAGTTTCCAGCAATATGTCGCACTGCAAAATGGTTTGAATACGATTGTAATTACAGCTAAAAATAAAGCCAACAAAGAAGATAGTAAGGTTTTTGTTGTCGAACGAAAAACAAAGACTGCGGAAAATAAATAAGCTAATAGCTATTAGCTGACAGCTGTTAGCTTTAAAACAAGGAGAGTTATGCCTAAAAAGCTAAGTGATGAAGAGCGGGCTGAAAAAGAAGCCTCAAAAACAAAAACTGAAAAACAAAATATTCGCACGGCTAAAAACGCCGCACTCGATGTTGCCTTGGCTTCAATTGAGAAGCAGTTTGGTAAAGGCTCAATTATGAAGTATGGCGCCGACAGCAAAATGGAGGTTGATGTTATTTCAACTGGCTCTTTTGCTTTGGACTTAGCTCTTGGTGTTGGCGGACTGCCCCGGGGTCGAGTAATCGAGATTTATGGACCAGAATCATCCGGAAAAACTACCTTGGCAATTCATGTTGTTTCTGAAGCGCAGAAGATGGGTGGTTTAGCGGCATTTATTGACGCAGAACATGCTTTTGACCCGGAATACGCTAAACGAATTGGCGTTAATTTGGACGATTTACTTATCTCTCAGCCGGATACTGGCGAACAGGCGCTAGAAATCTGTGAAACTCTAGTTCGCTCAAATGCCGTTGATGTCATCGTCATTGATTCAGTTGCTGCCTTGGTACCAAGAGCTGAAATTGAAGGTGAAATGGGTGATTCAATGA
>JBAXWD010000057.1:0-4134 GCA_037128645.1 Candidatus Berkelbacteria bacterium | reverse complement strand
ACGCAACGATAACTGTCAATAAAGGGATAAAGTCTAACTTAATTTCTCCGATTGTTTCAGCGGCTGCTTTTCCTTTGGTTGCGCTTAAAGATGAGCAAATTGGGCCAAAAATTAAGGCGGTGTTAGCCGTGACTAGCGACGAGTCATCAACTGATTCTTCGAGTGATTTGTTCCAAGATACCTCGTCTGCGGCTGACTCGACTGACGCTAACAGTCAAGATTCATCAAGCACATCTTCTTCTAATTCGTCCTCAAGTTCAAGTTCGTCGGCTGCCACATCAACGCCATCAATTTCAGCCGCCGGTTCTTCTGACTCGTCTGCCGATTCTGACACAGGCACCAACACCTCAACAGTTGAAGAATTGACAACCAGTATAAGCGCTCAGGTAACTGATTCGGTCAGCGGTGTTAATATCGGCTTAAAATCAAGCAAGAGTTCTGATTCCTCTATCAAGCTTGTTTACTCAAAAAACAAAATGTATCTAAGTACTTCTAGCGACATAAATTATGACACTAAGGCAAAGGGTGGCTGGGTATCATTTGATCTGAATAAATTTGGTTCAGATGCTCCAGGTTCAGCTTTTTGGGGTAGTAAATTTAGCGGATCAGATTTTTCGCTTGTTGGCAGCCGTGGCAATAGCGAAACAGTAAACGGTATTCGATGCTTTCATTACAGTGGGAAAGCGACTATCGGAAGTGCCCTGGAAAGTTTTGGTCTAGGCAATAACAGTGTTTCAAGCCTAGACGCTGATTATTGGTTGGGAGCAAACGATCACTTAATTCATAAACTGACTATGAAAATTATTCCGGGAAGCCAATCCGCGGTGGCAAGGATTGATGTAACTCTTAATTTTTCTGATTATGGCAACAGCTCAGCCGATTTCTTAGTTCCTGCAACTTCGTTGCCGTACACAGGAATAACAGCAGTTGCTACAGCTGATTTAACGACAGCCAAAGGTCGTGATACAAAAAGAAAAACTGACCTGGCAAGTATCGCCAAAGCCCTAGAAAGCTCCCGCGGCGCCACCGGAAAGTACCCTGTTGCACAGGTATCGGAAAAGATTGCTGCGTCAGCCGGAACATTGTATGCGTCACTGGTCCCAACATATTTAACAATTTTGCCTATTGACCCGAAGAGCCCAACCAACTATTATGGGTATAAATCAGATGGCTCGTCTTATACCTTGACTTGTGTTTTGGAAGATACCACTGATACATCTGGAAAAATGGTTGGTAGCGTATTCCTGTATTCACTTTCTAGTTTGTAATAATATTAAGGAGTAGTATGACAGGTTTATGGATAGTAGTTATTATATTGGTAATACTGCTAATTGTTGTCGCCTCGGTATTTAACCGACTGGTTAGTTTGAAGAATCGTAGCGAAGAAGCCTGGAGTGACATTGATGTTCAGCTTAAGCGTCGACATGATTTGATCCCAAATTTGGTCGAGACTGTAAAGGGTTATGCCAAACATGAAAAAGAGTTATTTGAAAAAGTTACCGAAGCAAGAACGGCAGCAATTTCGTCAAAAAGCTTGGTTGATAAGGCCAAGGCTGAGAATCAACTCACTGAAGGCTTAAAATCAGTGTTCGCCGTTGCGGAGAATTATCCGGACTTGAAAGCTAATGAAAATTTTCTCGAACTACAAAGAGAGATCACCGATACAGAAGATAAAATTCAAGCTGCACGTAGATTTTACAACGGGAATGTTCGGGATCTTAATATTGCAATTGAAAGTTTTCCATCAAACATCATCGCTGGCATGTTTCATTATCAGAAAAAGGAGCTGTTTGAGCTTGACGATGTTGCCGAGCGACAAAACGTTGAAGTTAAATTTTAGTAAATAGCAGATTAAAAGAAAGGGAGAATTATGCCAGAGGAAAAGAAAAGTTCGAGCGATGTTAACAACATGGCGATGTTGGCTCACATTTTAGGTATTGTGCTAAGCGTTGTTGGTCCATTGATCATTTATCTAACTGCAAAAGACAAGCCGTTCGCCTATTCAGAATCGAAGGAAGCTTTGAATTTTCAAATTACCGTTCTTATTGCCTGGGTTGCATGTGCGGTTCTTTCATTTATCGGCATTGGTTTCATCCTTTATCCTTTGGTTTGGATTCTAAACTTGGTGTTCTGTATTCAGGGCGCAATGGCAGCTAGCAAGGGCGAAGCTTACAAATATCCTTTCTCAATCAAACTAGTTAATTAATTTTGTCTCGAGCGTGGGGACGAGGCTAATCGGAGGTCACTTTGACCATTAAACAAAAACTTATTGCCTTCATGTCTTATCTTGGTGTGTTGCTTTTCTTTCCACTAAATTTCTTCAAAAAAGATGAGTTTGCACATTATCACGCAAAGCAGGGCGTTGTCATGTTTATTTTGGCAATTGCTGTTGCTTTTACTTTTTGGATTCCCGTTGCCGGCTGGGTATTTTTGCTGGCATACTTGGTTATCTGGGTCACCGGTATTATCAATGTTTTCACCGGTAAATCCGAACCAGTGCCAGTTGTAGGCAGAATTGCTGAACGAATTTCACTTTAGTTTTACATTAGACACTAAAAAAGCTAAAATTAACTTAGCTTTTTTAGTTTAATTAACTATCTCTATGAATATCTACGATCAAATTGGTGCTAATAAATTCAAAACCGTTTTTTACATCGGGATTTTTTTGATTTTCATTATAGCGCTTGGCTGGCTTTTTTCCTACATTTATAATTCACCAGCGATTTTAATAATTGCCGTCATTATCGCCGTTGGTCAGGCGCTCACCAGTTACTTTTGGGGTGATTCCATTGCACTGGCAATGACTCATGCCCAATTTGTTAAAAAATCTGACAATCTGGAACTGTACCGTATCGTCGAAAATTTGGCCATCACGGCTGGCATTCCAGTACCAAAAATCTACATCATCAATGATGACTCGCCAAACGCTTTTGCCACCGGTCGCGATCCGCAGCATTCATCGATTGCTGTTACATCAGGACTTTTGAACATAATGGAAAAGAATGAGCTTGAAGGCGTCATTGCTCATGAATTATCGCACATTGGCAATCACGATTCACTACTCATGGTCGTTATTGTCGTTTTGGTTGGTGTTGTTGCGATTGCTTCTGATTTATTTTTCCGCATTAGTTTTTGGGGTGGTTTCAGTGACGATAATAATGGAGGAAATAACGGCATCACATTGTTAATTGGTATTATTATTGCAATTTTAGCACCAATTATGGCCACTCTCATTCAGTTAGCAATATCACGAAAAAGAGAATACATAGCCGATGCTAATGGGGCTCTGCTGACACGATATCCTGAGGGTTTGGCTAATGCTCTTAGAAAAATATCAGAATTCAAGAAACCGGTCCGTTATGTTAATGATGCCACGTCGTTGTTATTTATTATGAATCCAAGGAAAAAGCGTTCTTGGATTTCCGGTTTATTTGATACTCATCCGCCGGTTGAGGAGCGGATTAAAGCCCTGGAGGCAATGGCAGAATAATATGAATAAAAAATATTTTGGACTTGCCGGAATTATAGGTTCGCTATCTTATTTTGCCTCAATTATTATTTTTGGATTACTAAAACCAGGATACAGTCAGATTTGGCAAACTGTTAGCGAATTAAATGCCAGAGGTGAAGCCAATGCAATAGCGTTAAATATTTGTTATTCAATTTCTGCTATTCTTCTAATTTTTTTCTCGTTTTATTTTATTTTAAAAAAGAATTTTTTTGCTAAAATTTCTGGGCTGCTTATGGCCGTTTCTTTCGCTGGTTTGATTTTTGTTAATTGGTTCACGCCGATGGATCAATGGCATGGAATAAGAACTCCAGGAGATATTATCCATAATAGTGTTGTCACATCGTTAGTAGTAGCTTTTTTGATATCACAAATATTCTTCATTTATTTTTGGTTTAATGAAAGAAAATACAATCAAATTTTACTACCACTTACTTTGTTCTTTGCTTCTTTATTTTTCGCGCTCATTAGTCTTTGGGCAAATATAAATCAATCAGAAGTCATTAATATCTCCGAGCGAGGGTGGATACTGACATTTTTAATTTGGATATTTATTCTTTCTTGTCGTATAAGTCGAAAGGAATTAGTATGAACTTGAAACAGTATCAAAAATTAGTCCACCGAAC
>JBAXWD010000056.1:0-4147 GCA_037128645.1 Candidatus Berkelbacteria bacterium | reverse complement strand
TAATTAGCACCAAGAGCGCTAAACTAACCATTAACATTGCCCTGTCAGAAAAGGTATTTTGTTTCATTGTGACACCCCAGTAGAGCTAGAAATTGCTGGACGGCTATAAACCTCAAGTGTAATTGAAGCCGATAAGCCAGTTTCCGAAGCAGACAAGCTCAAATTATTAATCTTTGAAAAACGAATCGATGTCTCCAGGGAATTGATAAAGGTATTTATATTTTGGAAGGAACCAAAAACCGTTAAACTTGTTAGGAAACTTTTGCCCGAGGCAACGCCTGACGCTCCACCAGCAGCGGCAGCTGAAGGTGGCGACAAGCTAGGCAGCACAACCTGGCTCTGACTGGCGATTGCTTCAATTTCGGTGATTAAATCCGGAGCGTTAACATTGTCTGGAACAGCAATTAACAAATTATTTACCACTGATGACAATTCAGTCATCGATTTATCAGCAGCAGAAATAGAATCGAGCTTGGTATTGGCTGAGGCAATTTCCTGATCGTATGCAGTGATTTTTGACGTGTTATCTGCAATTGTTGGCATTAGAAGATCACTGCAAATAAAGTAACTGGCGACAGCCAAAATGGCTGTAATGGCCGGTAATAATAGATTTAAATCTTTCTTATTCACTTGTGCCTCCAGTGCTACTAGTAGCGTCAGCAGAATCTGTCGACGAAGCGACAGACCAATCTTTAATTTCTGCGGTCATGGAAAAACCTACAAAGTTGGAAGATTCATCTTCTGACTTTGTGAGGCCAACTATTTGAACATTTTTTAGCTTTGGCGAAGTATTAAGAGAAACGGCCAAATCGGCAACGGAACGAAAATTTGTAGTTACACCATCCATCGAAACCAAACCCGCGTCAGAAATTGATATTGAGTTTAATTTTGTGTCTTTGGTAATTTTTGTTTTTAAGGCATCAATAAAAGTTTTAAATGAGTATTTTGATTTTGATGCAACGGTGAGTATTCCAAGCGCAGAATTTAAGTTTTGAGCTTTGACAGTAATTGCCTTATTTTCGCTGCTATTGATTTGGTCCATTACGCTGGTGAACGCCTGCTGCTTGTCTTTAACCTCTGAGTCAGTTCTGTATTTATAGAAGACAAAAAAACCGGTAATTAAAATTACTAGGATTATTGAGGAGACAAAAATAATATTAGCCGCTCCTCCGCTTTCGTCTTCGCTAGTATTTATTTCCAAAAACGGCTCTTCTACTCGAGCACCGTGTTCATTTTCACCCGGCATTAACCCTCCTACAATTCATTTCTTCTATTATACAACAATAGTTTTTTGTTGTGCAACACTTTTAATGCTTTTTATTAAAATACTAATTGCATCTAGAATAAAATATTTTTTACCTACTTACTTATACTGGACAGTGGCTGCAAATCTCGAAATCCCGGCGGCCAAGTTGATTCATTTCTGCTGTCCTGAATAAAATTAATATTTCCAGCAACGCTTGGCACTGAAAACCCCTGTGCTACAAACGACCCAGTCAAATCAATATCGCTACCCCACAGACTGTGTGCAGGATTTGTGTCGGCGGGATCTTTAATCTGGATCGAACCGTTTGGAGCAAATATTGATGCATTTATATAAATTTTCTTATGTGGACTGGTTTTGTTCTGAATTACAACATTTCCACCCTGAACAATGAATCCAAGACCTGAATTCGGGTTACTAACAGGAGCTTGAACCGAGCCATCAATTATCAAATCACCAGTCTTCACAATAATAGTAGCCTTGCTTGAATAGGTGACTCCGCCAGTTAGTGTTAATTGACCATTGGAGTACCAAACGCGGCCATCCGAATACTGGTTAGCCTCGGTGCAAGAGTTATTAGAAAAAGGCAATGGATAGCATATCCCGTTAAACGAGACTGTGATTAAATTAGTTGCCCCGGCAGACAAAGCCTTGGCATTTTGCATCAACCTGTTTATTGTATCGGTCATAGCGGTGTTTTTGTTTGAATCAGAGTTCTTCCAGAACGCTTGAGCAGCAGAGTTGAATTGGTACGATGTTTGTTTCCACAGAGCGTTTGAACCGTCGGTCGAATCTGCTGTTTGATGCAAATGTTGTCCCCAATAGGCAAAGTTACCAGACGAATTAAACGAATCGCCGATAACATTTATCGATGGATATTCAATAACTGCAGTTGCCGATTTCAAAAAGCTGTTAGCATAAGTTCGACTGTTAAAAACTTGCATCGAGCTCGGACCATTAAAATTAACACACTGACCTACCGAAGCAAGACTAGAATCTTTTGCGTCTAACAAACAATTTTTATTGAAAATTAAGTCAGGCAAAGTTGCAGGCGCGACGTTTCGGAAAACATCAGTTGCATGAGAAATAGAAGCGTCAGGCAACTCGGTTGAAACCCCCTGGTAATAAGTTGTGTAATTTTGGCCGCCATCCGTCCAGGACGCCGACGGACTTCCCCAATTTATAGTAGGGGTTTCATCGCTAGCATCAAGCGCCAAAACACGAACATTTGGCAAACAAAAAACTGCCAGCAAAAACAAAATTCCAATTGGCACCAAATATTTTTTCATTGATATTAATTACTTGACCAAAAGACTGTATTGAAGATCAACGGTTTCTTGCCCTGCAGCCGGAGTAAACGTCCAGGCAATATCCGATGTCGTAGGAGTCATAGTGCACGACGAAAGATCAACGCTTCCACCACCAATATGAGTTTTACAATCATTGCTGCCGACAATTAACGAGAACTTGCTAATACCAGCAACTGTGCCATCATTGAAAAACTCGTCTCGTATGGTAATTGGCTGGCCAACAACCAAATTAGTTACATGTAAAGTAATACGGATTTTATCGGCAGGTTTTAAGTTATACGGCGATGTACCATCAAGTGGTTCGATCTTGTCAATAATTTTGTGAATTCCCGCCATTGGTGGTTGGCTACCAACAATATTAATAATTCCTGGTGAGCCCTTGATTCCAGTTTCAGTATCACCCCCAGAGACGGAAATCTTTAAGCTCGCGAAGTCTGCTGCCGGACGATTATCCCAAAACCAGTTATCCAATTGAATAGCAGGAGCAATCACAGTATTTTCAGCTGATGTTAACGTACTAGTTGGAGCAACAGAAGTGGCAATGTATATGTTTCCACCACCACCACCGCCAGAATTAGTTCTTGCGTGGCTATCGCCAGAAGCTTCTCTAATCCCAGCGCCCATGGCCTCAATGGCTCCGCCATATTGAGATCCTGAGTCAGCATCTTTTAGAATAATAGACCCGCCAGCCCCACCAGGGGCAGGATGATCAGTGTTTCCACCAACTGCATTAGCAGTAACTGCCGAACCTGACGCTAAATTTACAGACTTGGCAGAAATAGAAATAAAGCCTCCGCCGAAACTCTCATAATTATCTATACCTCTATGGCAAACGCGATCATACGGACCGCCAAAACCCCCATAAGAAGACGTGGCATAAGCACAATTCATGTCCATAGCACTGTAACCGCCAGCTGATCCTGGTAGAATCGGCTCATTAAGCAACGCGCTGTCATAAAGTACCGAAATATCAGTCTGATACCCACCAAAACCAGCGTGAGAACCTGCTGGAGTAGTTTGATGATAACCTCCCCAACCAGCAGCGGGGCCAGCACCGTAATTAATCTGTGTGCCCGAGGTAAATAGAGAGGGTGCAAAGCCTTTGCCGTTAACGTTTATTCTACCACCACTTAAAACTGTGAGTGTGCCAGAAATTGTTATTTCAGTTTTTTTATTCACCGTGGACTGAAGTTGATGCATCGTTCGAAAAAGCGATTCTGAAATTATCGGATAACCGGAGTCAACATCATGTCGTATCGCTAGCGGCGTGACCTGCCATGAAAAGTGCGGCAAAAAAAACATGTATGTTGCCCCACCAACCACAGGCGAAAACTGACGTAACTCATCGCCGGTCATAGCAACAGTAGTGGGAGTGTCAAGCATATGTTTATCATTTTGAAGAAAAACTTTCGGCTCATTAAAGTTATAGCCGTCTGCGAAATAATAGTCCCTGTAAAGATTGTTTTGCTTGTGAACATTAATTCCGGAAATTAAATCATCTTTTGAAATCCACCAGTCTTTATCAAAGATTGTTGTTTTATCTGACCTGACTGAACTATCTGCGCGATCACCC
>JBAXWD010000055.1:0-4156 GCA_037128645.1 Candidatus Berkelbacteria bacterium | reverse complement strand
CTCCGAGTGGGACGCGCTCCACCCAGCCGAAGCCAAGTAACCAGTCTGCTATGATCGCGAGACCGTGCCAGTGCATTCCGTACGCGCTGGCATTTTTAATACAAAAAAACGGATCCTGAAGGACCCGTTTTTTTGTTGTGTTATATGCGTTATTTTTCGCCGTCGACACATTTTTTAATACTTTCAATATTTGAAAAAAGATTTTGCGGGAAAACAATTGTCGAATTTTTTTCAACTGCAATCTCGGAAAGCACCTGTAAGTTTCTGAGCTGCAACGCAACCGGGTGTTTAGAAATAATATCTGCGGCTTGACCTAGTTTATCAGCAGATAAATACTCGCCTTCAGCAGCGATAATTTTTGCTCGCTTTTCTCTCTCGGCCTCTGCTTGCTTAGCCATGGCCCGTTGCATGGTATCAGGCAGTTGAATATCTTTAATTTCAACAGTGCGAACAGCAACTCCCCAGGACTCGGTGTGAGTGTCAATAATATCTTTTACTTTCTGATTAATCTTAACCGTCTCTGACAAAACTTCGTCAAGTGAAAATTGACCGACAATGTTTCGAACAGTTGTTTGAGCAATTTGATTTACTGCCGAATAAACATTCTGAATTGCGACTAATGATTTGGTTGCATCAACTACTTGGAAGTAAGCAACAGCAGCAACATCAATAGAAACGTTATCTTTGGTGATAATTTTTTGGCTTGGTACCGGCATTGTAACAATTTGCATTGAAACCTTAACTAACCGGTCGATGACAGGGATAATTACTCGCCAACCTGGCTGCCGTTCACCAACAACTTTTCCCAAACGAAAAACTACGCCTTTTTCAAACTGCTGAACAACGCGCAAACCCAAAATTAGCAAAATGAGAACAACAATTCCAATAGTTTCATATGGCATAAGAGCTCCTTCTTGTCCCGCGAAGCCTTCCGGCAAAGTGGGGTTGATTAATATTTCTAATTCAGAAAATACTCTTAGTTTAGAAAATGTCAATGGCAGAAAGGAAAAAATATCATTTACCAGGTTTTACAACCTCGATTTTTTTCTCACTCAAATCTGGATAAGGCTTTGGTAAAACCCCAACTCGATACTCTTTACCAATATGTTTTTTGACTCGTTTTTGTAAAATTAATGCATCTGGATAATATCGCATCAGCCCAATAGATTCAAATGTTTTCGAGTATGGCTCGAAGATTCTTTCCTCTTCCTTCCAGGAAAGATCGTCTAGCGAATACAGAAGCGTAAGAACAAGAAACAAAGCAATAGACAAAAAGAGAATTACTCCAATTGAAACTGCCGCGCCAGAGTTAACTGCTGTCAAGCAAACGAAAATTACCAAGGAAAGGAAGGCTGAGACCAACCATTCAAAAGCAGAGAGTCTGTCGTCAATTAAACCAATGGTGCTTTTTCTGCAACTAAGAATTTTAGTTAAACTTGTGACCATTGACCCAAACATTGCCTTGGCTTGATTACTTTCCGGTTCGTATTTTGTAATAGTCTGAAATAAATCGTCATATTCTTTTTGGGTCAAATAATAATCCCAAATTTTATAATCTAGGGTTGCCATTAAATACTTGTCTAGGCTGTCTGTAACTTTTTCGGAAAAATCTTTGTCAATCGCTTTAGCGGAACTATAAATTGATATTAACTGAGATCTTTCTTCTGAATCATTTTCACGAATTTTATCGATTCTCATTCTGCGATCTGAGATTGAAAAACTGATAAATATGCCAAATAGAAAAGTAGATACTCCAAGTATAGTGGCAAAAAAGGTGCTGTATCGATGCAAATCTGCATTCAGAGCAAAAATAATTATGACGATTAGCGCCACAATATAAAACACTGCCTTTGAAAAATTACTCATATTCCTCCTTATTTTATATAACAATTATAGCAAACAACATTGGATCTGCCATTGATCTATATTTTTTAGGATATAATATTACAAACAACATACCAATAATTTCAAAGAGGTGGCCATGGAATCGAGTGAAGAAATTGACAATTTAATTACCAAAAATCCTGATTGGCGTGGAGAAATGCTGGCGAAAATCCGTGAGATTATTCTTTCCGCTGATCCTGATATCACCGAAGAATGGAAATATATGGGCTCGCCGGTTTGGTACAAAGACGGCCAGATTTGTCTTGGAAATATTTTTAAAGATAAAGTTCAAATTGTTTTTGCCAATGGAGCGATGCTCCTCGATCCAGATAATATTTTCAACGCCGGTCTCGACGGCAAAAAATGGCACTCAATTAATTTTTTTGAAGGTGATGAAATAAAAGAAGACTCATTGAAAAATTTGGTACGGGCGGCAATAAGTTTCAACCAATCAAAAAAATAGGTCTCCGAGTGAACAGGTTGAAATAATTCAATAAATCTGTTATCATTTGTTCATTGCGGGGTCGTAGTTCAGTTGGTTAGAACGCCACACTGTCACTGTGGAGGTCGCCGGTTCGAATCCGGTCGATCCCGCCATAAAAAAGCTAGTCTAGAACTAGTCTTTTTTAATTTTCCACTGTATTCCTTTATATTTTTTATTATGATAACCTATAGTTATGAGCAATAAAGAAGTCTTATCTCACTATTTACAATTTAGTTGCTATTCTAGCCCTGGACTTTATGAGGATTATTTTAAGTCAAAGTTGCCAGACGATATTCGAGAAATTGGTTCTTTGGTTAGGCAGCAACTTATTCATCGATCATCTCTGGCCAATGGAAATACCGGGGCAAATGCTGACTTAAAATACGGGGATATGACTAAAGTGCCATGGTATAGACAGCCAGAAGATGATATTTTTGCTACCGTTGCTGCAATGATGTCAGAGCTATATAGAAGAGACCCAAAGGGTATCCATTTATCTCGGAAACCAGAGGACAAGCTGATATTAACATGCCGACATTTAGCTCTGCTTATTGCTTCAATTTTAAAATCCAAAGGTATACCGGCTAGAGTCAGATCCGGTTTTGCTTCCTATTTTGTCGTCGAAGGCTTACCTGCAGGAAAAAGCGATGATCACTGGATAAATCAATACTGGAGCAAGGAAGAAAACCGCTGGATAAATATTGATGTTGACGGGATGGATCATGATTATACTCAGCTAAATTTTTTTGATCTTCCAAGTGATAAATTTGATTTTGCCGCCGACGCATGGCTTAAAGTTCGTGAGGGGAAAATAGGTGGCGACTATTTTTATAATGGAGATGGCACCAGCGGTTTAATAGTTGTGGGATGGGAATTATTTTATGATTTTCACTGTTTGATGAATGATGAAGTAATTTACCTCCATACGCCAGAAATAGTTCATTTTGGTAAATTTGAAAAACTCTCCAATGAACAATTAGAAGAAATCGATGAGTTGGCAAGATTGATGCAAAATCCAGATGATAATTTTCAACAACTAAAACATATTTGGGAAACCAAAAAAGAATTTCGTTTAGTTAAAGGCGGCGTTGTCTAAATTTATAGTGAGAACAGAGTTCTAACATCTCTCGCTGTTTCCCGCCATGAAAAGACGCGAGTGTCTCTTGAGATGCTGGCGTTTTTTCATAAATTTAAAAAGCCCGCCGTGGCGGACTAAAAGGTCTTGTGCTTGAACTACTCGTTTTCCAACGGTGGTTGATTCATTGCCACCCATTCGTCGTAACACCGAGCCAACTCCTCTTCTGGATCCAGCACGATCAGTCCCTCCCTAACCAAATCCTCATAGGTCCATCCCTCGTCGCGGATCCAATCACCGGTACTTTGATCTTCGACCTCTTCGCAACATCGGGTGCTGAACCAGATGTATGCGCCCGGGCCTTCCGACAACTCGGCGATGTTATCCATCAGCCATCTGGCTGCTTCCGGCTGGGCTTGGTCCAAGATGCTGAGCCCAAAACCGGAGTTGACCCAATAGCCGATGAGGAGGGAGGTCGTTGGCCGGCCATCCGACGTGATGAATGCGAAATCGTTGACTTCGGCAGTGCCTGGGCCAAAAGCCGGAAGTTCCAGCCCAACCCAGGCTTGTCTAACCCAGAGAAGATCATCAGGCCCAGGCAAGGCTTCTTTTACTCTAATAAAGGTCAGCATTTTGCCACCTTCGTGTCGTTGTTGTCCAATTAATATATATCAAATAAATATAATTAACGCTATCCGGATGTAGTCCTAGCA
>JBAXWD010000054.1:0-4179 GCA_037128645.1 Candidatus Berkelbacteria bacterium | reverse complement strand
GAACTATAATTGGTAGCTCGCGTTAATAGCGGCAGCCAAAGTAATTTGTTAATAACAAATAAAAGCATTAGTAAAACAATGATTCCAAATGCTAAAGCCACATTTTCTTGATTCTGGCCAAGAAAACCCAAGTATGAGCCAATTCCAATATTGGTCTTAACCAAAAGCTCAGCACCGATAATGTACTCCCAGCCCTCGCCCCAACCAACAATTGATCCGGTGATTATTGAAGGCATTAGTTCCGGAATAACAAAATGGATAAGTCTTTTGGTCCCAGTGGCACCAAAAATAGTCGCGGCTTCTTCAAAATCCTGGCGGCGGTTTTTTATCCCACCGATAATTGAGAAAAGTATCGGCCAAACCATCGTAATCACCAAAACTAGAATAATAATTGATTCCGGTGAATTTTTTAAGGCCACAACCAGCACTGGAAAAAGGGCAAAACTTGGAAAACTTTGGAGCACATCGAAAACCGGTAATAATAACCCTTCAAGCCAACGGCTTGAAGTCATTGATAGCGCGATGATGATTGCGATAATTGCAGCGATAATGTAAGCAATACTGGCGCGGATTAAACTGACGGCGAAACCTCCAAGAACTTGTTTTATATCCAGGCTAGAAAAACTAAACAAAAAACCAACAACTAAAAATGCGGCCAGTATCCAAACCCAACTAATCACCCCACTGGCTAAGTGATGTTTCAAAATGTGATGCTTGCGACTTTTTTGTAGTGGGTGTGAATATCTCATAATTTTAGGTTGCGATGTCGCGACGGTCAAAGATAATCGCGCCAGTTGCAGTACAAATGATAATGACGGCAATGAAAATCCAAACTCCTAGTTTGTCGATACCGGTATACAAAACGTCAGCGGAGAAATAATGGAAAAATGACAGATATTTTAGTTTGTCTAAACTTTCTTTCAAGGACGAGATAATAAAAATTACATACATTAGGGCAACAATCCCTCCAGCAATACCAGAAACTCGACCCTTGGCGGAGAAAATTGCCGAAAGCATATAAGAGAAGGAATAAATTGCTAAAGAATATAGTATAGCCACGAATAGCAGGCGCCAGTATACAATCGCTGAGTAATCAACGTGAAAAAGTTTCGCCATTGGGATCACGGTAATAGTTGAGAGAATGCAAAAAATGATTAAAAGTAATGAGCCGGAAAAAAATCTAGCAAAATAGAGTTTTATTCTTGAAATCGGTTGTGATAGCAAGAACTCAATTGTCCCTGTCTCAATTTCGGCGGCAATATCATTTGCAGCAATTGAAATCGCTAAAACCGCCGCCAGTGCTTGAAAGAGAATACTAAATTGCTTGCTGGCGAGGAGTGCTTCCAGGGTAAAATTCGACATTTGAGCAGCGGAGGATCCGAGTGCCTTGAGTAAACTTTCCGGCATTGTTTTTAAAACCTCAGCCAGCTGTTGTGATTGACTTTGTAAG
Organism: Candidatus Berkelbacteria bacterium; assembly: GCA_037128645.1. Classification (GTDB taxonomy): domain Bacteria; phylum Patescibacteriota; class UBA1384; order XYA2-FULL-43-10; family CAINNR01; genus CAINNR01. The sequence continues at coordinate 2,729 of JBAXWD010000054.1, read as the reverse complement.
CTTGGGAAAAGTGCAATATACAGAATCAAAAGTAAAAGTGAGACGACAGAATAAATCACTACCGGCCATTTACGCTCTTTCATTGTCTCCCAAGTAATTCGCATCATTTTTGGTAAAACTCCATAAATATGTCTTCCAGGCTAACGTGAGTAATCTCCAAGTCTTTGACTTTTATTTTTGCTAATTTTTCCACTACCGGGTTAATATCGCCTTTTACTTTCAGCATCGTCAGCCCTTCAATATGGCTGGTAACTTCAACATTTCTACCAGCAAAAATTTGCGGGTCGACACCTTCAGTGTGAAAACTAACATCATACATTTTCATCAGCTTCATGTCAGAAATTCTCTCAACTGCCACCATTTTGCCGTCTTTAATAATTCCTACTCGATCGCAAACTTTTTCTACCTCGGATAAGTTATGTGATGACATAAAAACTGTGCCGCCATTTTTGGCGAAATTGTCGATGTAGTTTAGAAATGCATTTTGCAAAATTGGATCCAGCGACGTCGTCGGTTCATCAAGAATTAGAATTTCTGGCGAATTCATTAGCGCTAAGATGATAGATAATTTTCGCTTGTTGCCAGAGGACAGATTAGCAAAGTTCTGCTGACTGGTGAGCCCAAAAAGCTTAATAAGTTCGGCCAAGTTTTTTGATTTTCCCCGCAAGCCTTGCTGAAAATCCAAATGCTGCTTAATATTCCAATGATTATAGAATCTTGAACTATCCGACAAGTAGCCGATTTTCTTTTTAAGTTCAACACTGTCAGCAGTTGCATCAAGTCCAGCAATTTTTATTTCACCGGTTGTTGGCCGGATAAAATCCATCATCGCCCTAATTGTTGTAGTTTTCCCTGCTCCGTTTGGACCCAAAAAACCAAAAATTTCCCCTTTTTTTATTTCAAAAGAAATTCCATCCACAGCTTTCACAGCTGCAAAATGTTTCTTTAAATTTCTGACTTGCAAAACAACTTCTTCACCCATTTCCCCTATTTTAGCATATTTTTCTGCAACACAATATCGAAGCTATAATTTTACTCAAAATCATGATAAAATTATATATCATACAACAATTTATAAAAGGAGTCGCGTGAAGAAATCATTGAACTTTTTTCTAAAGTGGGGGCCAGTTTTTGTTCTGGCTCTGGGGTTAATGATAATTATTATTGATACTACCCTTTTAAACGTTGCTCTGGCCTATGTTATTCGAGATCTAAAAACTGATATTCAAAGTATTCAGTGGGTTATCACCGCCTATGCACTAACTTTGGCAGCACTAACAATTACCGGCGGCCGGCTAGGAGACCTTTGGGGCAGAAAAAAAATGTTTATCATCGGTGCGGCAATTTTTGCCATTGGTTCTTTCATTGCTTCTATTAGCAACAACGTCGGGACAATGATAATTGGTGAGTCGATTATCGAAGGCATTGGCGCGGCCCTGATGATGCCGGCAACTTTATCACTTTTGGTTTCGACATATCGCGGACGCGATCGAGCAATCGCCATGGGTGTTTGGGGTGGAACGGCTGGCGCTGCTTCTGCTATTGGCCCAATTCTCGGTGGCTACTTAACAACCCACTACAATTGGCGATGGGGGTTCCGAATAAACGTTTTTGTCGCCACAATTTTGATATTAGGGTCTCTAATTGTTAAAGAAACTAGGGATAAAGAAGAGAAACCCACACTTGATATTTTTGGCGTAATTCTTTCCTCTGTTGGGCTTCTTTCAGTCGTATTTGGAATAATAGAGTCCTCTACGTACGGTTGGTACAAAGCAAAAGAAATTTTTACATTTTTCGGTCATCAATTAGATCTCGGCGGAATTTCAGTCGTAACTCCATCAATACTATTCGGAATAATTGTTTTAATTTTATTTGTTGCCTGGGAACTTAGAATTGAAAGACTGGGCAACACCCCACTAGTATCAATGAGAATATTCAAAAACAAACAATTTACATCTGGTGTCGCAGTTACAGCGCTACTCGCCCTCGGCCAAACCGGAATGATTTTTGCCTTACCGATTTTCTTTGAGTCGGTTCGCGGGCTAGATGCCTACCATACCGGACTAGCATTTTTACCAACTTCTCTAACAGCTCTGGTGGTCGCCCCTCTTTCAGCGGCAGTTTTTAGTCGTAGAATCTCAGCAAAACGGCTGATACAAGCCGGGCTTCTATTCTCTACTGTCGGCATGCTGGTAATTATGACCAGTTTGCGAGTCGATGCAAATACCCAGGACTTTATTTTTGGCATGATAATATATGGTGCAGGTATTGGTCTTTCAATGTCAACGCTTTCAAATTTAACTCTTTCAGCGGTGTCCGTTCAAGAAGCGGGAGAAGCTTCCGGAGTTAATAACACTTTTCGTCAAATCGGCTCATCGCTCGGGTCAGCAATTATTGGGGCAGCCTTATTAACTGCCCTGGCGGCGAACTTAAATACTGGTATTGACTCAAGCAAAGTAATCCCCGATAAATTAAAATCGCAAATATCTTCAGCTGTTGCGCATCAGACTTCAAATGTTGAATTTGGTGGCGGAGCTCAAATTTCAACAAAACTGCCAACGGCCGTCAGCCAAGAAATTGTATCTATTAGCCACCAGGCAACAACCGACGCGAACCGTCGAGCTTTGGCATTCGCCGCATTGTTTACAGGAATCGGATTCCTAATGACATTTTTCTTGCCCAAAAAAGCTGACATGGGCCACGACGAATCACCTACCAAAAAAATAATC
>JBAXWD010000053.1:0-4214 GCA_037128645.1 Candidatus Berkelbacteria bacterium | reverse complement strand
GAGCTGTTGAAACAAATTCGGGAGAAGGTTTCTATTCCGCTAGTTTTGCATGGAGCATCCGGAGTTTCGCGTCCTGATATTGCAGCGGCAATAAAGAATGGTATCCGCAAAATTAACATTGACACTCAGCTCCGTCACGCATTTAAAGATGCCATAGAAAAAGATTCAGCAGACCCGGGAAAAGAATTCCGTGATATTATGACTGATGCCAAAATCGAGACCCAGCGAGTGGTTGAAAAGTATTTGAAATTGTTTAATGGTGAAGGCTAATATGTTGGATGTTTTAGCAATTGGTGACGCATTTCAGGATCTATTTGTTTTTTCTGATGACTTTAAAGTTTTGCCAGAGAGAAGTTTTAAATCGGGGAGATCTTTGAGTCTGGACTACGGCGCAAAAATTGATGTTGACGAAATTCAGTACCACTCTGGTGGATCGGCTGTCAATTCTGTTGTTTGTTTTGCCAAAATTGGTTTTGAGACTTCAATCTTAAGTTTTATTGGCAATGATTCACCGGCAGAAAAAATTATTTCTCAAATTGAAGGCGTTGGTGTGTCAACTGAAGTAATTAAAAATGATTCTGAGCCGACAAATACCTCAATTATTTTGAGCTGTGATGGTGATCGCACGATTTTGTCTTATCACGGAAATAGAAATTTCAATGACTTACAACTGCCGAAAAGCTTTAAGACTTCTTGGTTTTATTTGGCACCAATTGGTAGAGAGTGCGCTGCGCTAGAGAATAAATTAATCGAAAACATTGCCAAGAACGGTTCAGGTTTAATTTGGAATCCGGGGCCACCGCAGATCAAGCAAGGCGCTAAGGCCAACAGACACTTACTCCATCTTTGCAATATTTTAATATTAAATCGTGAAGAGGCTTTGAATTTTTCCGCTTGCGGAAAGTCTCAAGCTGAAGACTGCTTGAAATCATTGCATGGTTTTGGGGCTAAACTTGTGGTAATTACAGACGGTAAAAATGGCGCTAGGGCATATGACGGAGAGGTTTTTTATCAAATTGATTCTTCCCCGGATAAAAGAATAGATGCGACAGGCGCGGGCGACGCATTTGCCAGTAGTTTTTCCGCCAGAATTATTTCAGAATGCGGTGAGTCAAAAGCCCAGAAGTTTATTCCGACTAGAGAGGCGATTATCGAAGGTTTGAAATGGGGAATTGTTAATTCCGGCGCTGTCGTTGGCTTTATTGGTGGCAACACTGGGCTACTTTCAAAGCAGGAAATTATTGAAAATTCGGAAAAGCTGGTAAAATTGGAAGCGAAAGTATATTCTTAAAATCAATTCCTAATTTCTAATTCCTAATTTCTAAACAAATTTCAAATTAGAAATTTAAATTAAAAACAAAAACAAATATAGAGGTTTTTGTTTTTTTATTAGTATATTCGTAGTTTATGAAAAAACATATTGCAATTTTTGTTGGGTCGGCGATCGAAGATATTTTTGTTGGCAAAAAAACTATTGAAAGTCGGTTTTCTCAGAATCGGGTGCTGCCATATGGTGAGGTTGCCAAAGATGATATTATTTTGTTGAAAAAATCTGGCGGCGATATTCTCGGCCAAGTAACTGTCGATAATGTTTTGTACTATGATAAATTAAATCAGAAATCAATTGAGGTTTTGAAAAAAGAGTATTTTAACCAGATTGCTGTTCGCGAAAATTTCTGGCAATCAAAGAAAAATAGCAAATACGGAACATTAATATTTCTAAAAAACCCAAAACGCTTTGTTTTTCCCTTGCAGTTTAAGAAAAAAGATCGGCGGCCATGGTTGATCTCGGATAAAAAAATTCAAGATAAAAAAAAGCCGTGAAACAACTCACGGCGGGCTCTGTGATTGCCGCACGATTTGCGCAGCTTTCTGTCTTGATTCGAGTCCGGCCTCCGCTCCTGCCCAACGTACCGTCGGTAGCGTTTGGGTAAATTGTAGACCGTGTCGAGGCTGTAACTCTTCGAGTGTGACCAATTCAAGTGGCTGCGCCAACTGACAGCTGGGGCAGTCCATTTTACACACTGCCCTGTTGTCTACAACACTGAAGTTGCTTTCACCAGAAGCTTTACAGCCCAGTGGCAACAGCGCAGCCAGCATGGTTTCGCTGCCATCAACTTCGATGTAAAACGCCACTATGGATCTCATCCGTCTGGTGCGATATCCGTATCCGACTCTGGTTTCCTGGGGGGTAGTAATTGTGGGCATATCTGGAAACCTCCTATCGTATATAATCGTATATCGTATAAAGTTGTATGTCAAGTTGACATTTTTCGGAGATTTGATTTAATAAGAACAGAAACAATAAATTAGGGGAATTATGACAATCGAACGCGAAAAGCTCACTGTAACAATCAAAAAAGAATTATTTAAAAAAATCGATGAAATTATCGATGGCCGTAAAATCCGTAATCGTTCTCACGCAACAGAGTTTTTGATAGAAACTGGACTTGGCATTGGAAAAATTAAGAAGGCTATTGTTTTAGTTGGCGGAGAGGGTACAAGGCTGCGGCCATTTACTTATGAGTTGCCAAAAGCGCTACTACCAATTCACGATAAACCGATGGTTTTGCATGTGTTGGAACAGTTGAAGCTTCACGGTGTCACTGACATTATTTTGGCAGTCGGTTACAAGGGAGAAAAAATTCAGGAATATTTCGGTGATGGCCATCAGTTTGGGCTCTCAATCAAATATGTTTTCGAGGACCAGCCGCTTGGTACCGCTGGCCCACTTCGATTAGCCGAAAAATATTTAAATGAGTCGTTTTTCATAGTTTGGGGCGACATTCTTTCTCACCTAGACTTGACTGATTTCATGTATTTTCACAAGGAACATGGCGGCTTGGCAACAGTGGCGTTGACAACGGTTTCAGACCCATCGCGTTACGGTGTGGCAATGCTTAACGGCAATAAAATAGTTGGCTTCATTGAAAAACCAGAGCCGGGCAAGGCCCCGAGTAACCTGATCAATTCTGGAATGGCAATTATGGAGCCGGAAATTATCGACAAATACATTCCGAAAAAAGGTAAGGCAATGGTTGAATACGACATCTATCCGAAATTGGCGGCAGAAGGAAAATTATACGGGTATCCGTTTCAGGGTCAATGGTTTGATACCGGAACTCACGAAGCTTACGAAAAGGCGATTAAGGAATGGAAATCGGAATAAACTAACCTGGAACTAATAAAAAATGACTGCTAGCTAACGGTGGTCATTTTTGTTATTGACAAAAAGACGGCGATATGATATAAACTAATTATTGGAGGCACCGATATGTCTTGTCTGCTCTATGCGAAACTGTTGTTCGCCGGCCTGCCAGTGAGGCCTGTCAAGGGGATCCATGGCGTACCGACCACGGAGATCATCCGCTTCGATATGTCTCAGATGACCAAGTTGCCGTATGTCCCGCTCTGGGAGCGGTATCCGGAGTATTTCGGAAAGCCGATACAGTTGAGAGATGAGCCATCTCCTCGCTCACACTACGTAAGCGCCGCCAAGCAATGGGCGAGCAACAACTGATAGCCGCGCGAGCGGCTACAAAGGACCGTAGGTGACCTGACCAGATATTGGTTGGGCCGCCTCTTTTATAACAAGATCCAACAGCGTCGCCGAAGGCGACCACAGAGCGTTAAAAAAGGCCGGAGACCTTTTATTTTCAGAGCTATTTTGCTAAAGTAGCAATATCAATTACTAATTTGAGGCATTATGAAAATCAAAAAAGAGGATCTGAAAAAGGGAAAATTTAAATTAACTATCACGGTTGAACCAAGTGCGCTGTTGAAATATTACAAATCTACATACGAAAATTTGGCCAAAGACGTGAAAATCTCCGGATTTAGGGCCGGCAAGGCACCAAGAAAAATGATTGAAGAATCAGTTGGAGTTACACGATTGTTGTCGGAATCGCTGGACTCGATTATCCAGCAAGAATATGTTTTGGCCGTTCAAGAAGAGAAAATGATTCCTGTTTGTCCGCCAAAAGTTACTATTTCTAAGTACTCAAATTGGGGTCTAGAGCTTTCCGAAATTGAGGACGATTTGGTTTTTGAGGCTGAGGTTGAAGTTCCGCCAGAAGTTGTGTTGAAAGATTATTCAAAAATTAAAGTCACTAAAAAAGAAGCGGCAAAAATTACAGAGGAAGATGTCGAAAAAATTATGACTCATTTGCTAAGGCAGAAAGCGACTTTTACTGAAGTAGATCGTGCTGCTAAAG
>JBAXWD010000052.1:0-4463 GCA_037128645.1 Candidatus Berkelbacteria bacterium | reverse complement strand
CCGGCAACTGTCCCCTCTTTTGTGACATGTCCAACGATGACTACGGCAACTTGGTGTTTTTTGCCAATTGCTGTAAAACCAGGCCAGACTCTTTAATTTGCACCTGACTGCCAGCAGTACCCGCGATCCTTGAATCAGACACTGTTTGAATCGAATCAACAACGACTACTTTTGGCTGAAGTTCTATAATCGCCGTCTCCAGAGCTGCGATATCAACAGCACTTGAAACCTCAATATTTTTGCCTGATAATTTTAAGCGCTCAGCACGAAGTTTTAACTGCTGACCGGATTCCTCTCCGGAAATATAAAGAGTTTTGGGCAGATTGTCAACAATTTGCAAAAGTAATGTAGACTTGCCGATACCTGGTTCACCGCCTAAAAGAATAACCGACCCATCAACAATTCCACCACCAAAAACTCGATCAACTTCCGGAAAACCAGTTTTGATTCTAGTTTTTGCTGTAATAGAAAAACTATTTAAATTAATAGCTGAAATTTTTTCTGCTGAATGTGAATCTACTGCCGCCGGCTTAAATTCCTTCAATGAATTCCACTCTCCGCAAGCCGAACATTTGCCAGCCCAACTCGAAAATTCATTACCGCAGTTGTCACAAACAAAAATTGTTCTATCATTTTTTTTTGTCATCACTTCTCCGATGCCCTTAAATCAATAACTCTTAAATCCAACCAATTCTTTCCGTTCCAAAAGTTTACACCCAGTTGATATACAATGTCATAATTATCTCCGCTAACCAATTTTCCAATTTCAATCTCATGATTGAATATTACCCCTTTTATTTCCGAAGTTCCATTAGAAAATTTCAATTGCAAGTGGCTGCTATCACGACCCACCAATCGATGAGACAGCAGTTTCAAACCGGAAGTTAAAAACACTGGCTTTGGATTACCCATTCCGAACGGCTCAAGTTTTTCCAACTCTTTAAAGAGGCTGATATTAATTCTTCTTTTCTGCAATTCTAAATCAATTTTTAATTTGGGCAGCAAATCATTGTCAGAAATGTTTTTGTTTGCATAAGTCGTAATGCTACTAACAAAGTCGTCATAATTATTAGCCTTTAAATGAAGGCCGGCAGCTCCGGAATGGCCGCCAAAACCTATTAAATATTTTGACGACGAAGTTAGGGCAGTTGTAATATTAAAGCTAGAGATGCTACGGCAGCTTCCGTCAACAAATCCATCAGACTCAGACAGTATTATGACTGGGCGAGAATATTTTTCCACCAACCGGCTGGCCACCGGGCCTATAACACCCTTCTGCCAACCAGGATGCTTGACTAAAATAATTTTATTCGCAATTAGATTATCTCGATCGATTATTTTTGACGCCATCTCAAAAATTTTATCCATTTCAGTTTGCCTCTTTTCGTTCTGTGCTTGTAAATGTTGGGCAGAATTATACGCATCAGTACGATTTGATGTCACCAAAAGTTTAAACGATTCACTAGCATTATCTAGCCGCCCAGGAGCATTAATTCTCGGGCCAATTTGAAAGCCTATCACGTATGTATCAATTTTATTTTGATCGATGTTTGATATTTTGTAGAGTTCCTGCAAACCAATATTTTTTGTTTTCTTTAAAACCGTTAGCCCAAATTTAGCGATTACACGGTTCTCCGAAACCAAGGGCACAACATCAGAAATGGTCGAAATTGCCACCAGATCCAAATTCCATTTCAAAAATTTCTCATTGATGATTTTAGGATAAACCTTTGCCAGCCCCTGAACTATTTTAAAAACCACGCCGGCACCACAAAGTTCACGAAAAGGGTATTTTGAATCAGATCTTTTAGGGTTAACTACTGCCAGTGCATTTGGCAATTCATCGCCTGGTTCATGATGGTCTGTAATAATAAGATCAATTTTTTTCTCCGAAATATATTTTGCAAATTTTAATTCTCTAATCCCTAAATCGACACTAATAATTAGTCGGCAACCCTTAGCGACCAAATAATCAATCCCATCATTGTTAAAACCATAGCCATCAATTCTAGCCGGAATGTAGATTTCTGGCTCAAAACCAATGGCGGACAGTGCACGATATAATAATGCAGCCCCAGGAATTCCGTCGGCATCATAATCAGCGTATATCCCAATTTTTTCTTTCTGGTCTAGGGCTTTTCTGATTCGCTCAATGACAATAGAAAAATCCGGTAATAATTCTGGATCGAAAAAATCCCGGTTAAAATCAGGCTCTAAAAATCTGCCAAGATCACCTTCGCCAGCATTGTCACCGATTATTCCACGGTTATACAAAAGCTGCTGTATGATATCTTCATACTTTTTTTCTTTTAGATCCCAAATCTTTTTCATAAAGAGTTTATAACAAATATTTATGCTGCTGCCGCATCTTTTGAATCACCAGATTCATCCGCTTCCTCGTTTTGATCGGCATTAACTTCAAACTCAGAATATTTCGAAGCTAGTGCAGCAAGTTGATCAATTAAAACCCGAGTATCTTCTCTACCAGAATACTTTTCCTGTGGATCTTTTTTCAAATCAATTTTTAAATCAAGCGGTTGGTTTAAGACATCTAAAAAATGTTTCCTAATTGCTTCTGCAAGCTTGTCGGCATTTTCTTTATCAGCAGTATCACTTACCTCGCTAATTAGAACTTCTAGTTGCGCATTTATATCCCTTAATTCGTCTGACTCGATCGGCATCTTGACATATCCGTGAAGTCTTTCGGTTGCTTCGGTAACCTTACCGAATTCCACGCCAACAAGAGCTGGATCTCCTGCTTCATTTACCATAATTCCTCCAATTTTTTTTATGACTTATTTATAATATGCCCAGCCATTAATTCGAACATCAACATACTCATGAATGTTTGGGCGATAAGTCACAATAATATCCTTTAAGTCACCGAGCTGTTTGTCAACAGGGCGAGTTGTATCAAACTTAACATAAAAACCGGAGTCAGTCTGCACATAGAGGTCAAAAGTTGTCTCAGTTATAAAATACCCAGTAATGTGTGCGTTAGTTTTGTCAAAGAAATTCGTGCTGATATTATTAGCAAAATCAATAAATCCCGATGATAACAATCGCTCGCCAATATTTGCCTGCATGTTTTTTTGATCGGAAATATGTATTAAGTTGGTATATTCTGAAGCGTCAATTTGCTTGTCGACAATCCCAGAGTCATCTAATAAATAGTAGTTACCACCGGACTGCCAAACCATCTGCGGTTTTCTCTCCAACACCACAATTTTCAAAGCGTTGGGTATTCCACGATAAATTGCGACATCGGCAATAATAGGGTTGCTTGCAATAATCTTATCGCGGGCTAGCGGGATGTTAAAACGAAAAATATTTTGACGCAGACTAATATTTTTAGAAATTTGATCTGCTAACACCAAAGAGTTACCCTCGACAATTATTTCCTTTATCTGAAAAAAGTGTGAATAAAAAACGAACCAGATGGCCGCAACTGCTAGAACTATTAGCCCGACATTACCCCAGAATTTCACTGGAAAATTTATTATTGGATTGTGAGCATATTTGACTTTTGGAGCCACAAAAACCTTACCGCTGCCTTGTGGCACATTTTCACGATTGCGATATTTCGAATAGGAATATTTCTCGTTTGCTCGCATTTCCCCTCAAATAAATTATAATTACCACTTACCAATATACTCAACCTCTTCATCGAGAACAGTCCGGAATTCTGCCCTAACGGCGTCCTTCATCTGACCAGCCAGCCTGCGAATATCGTCTGCTGTCGCCTTATTTTTGTTAACAACAAAATTTGCATGTAATTTTGACACATAAGCGTCGCCAACTTTAAATCGCTTCGCGCCTGATCTATCCAAAAGGAATCCTGCAGATTGCTCTTTGCCAGTGCCGGGATTTCTAAAGAAACAGCCGGCACTTTTAACGCCCAACGGCTGTGATGATCTCTTTGTCTTCAAATTTTCTTGCATTTTACGCAATATAACGTCTTTTCTGCTCTGGCAAAGTTGAAGTTTGACAGAAAGAATTACCGGGCTATTATCATGTGGGTGCAATCTAGTATACTCCTTTAATTTTGACGTTCGATTGCCAAATTCAAACCATTTGGAAGTATGCCGAACAATTTTTGTGTCGCGATCGACGCCACCAGGGATTAATAATGTAGCCGATTTCACAAAATCACCTATTGCATGACCAAAGGCGCCAGCATTACCATAAACTGCGCCACCGACAGTCCCAGGAATTCCAAATAAAAATTCTAAACCACCGAAATCTCGCGAAGCGCTATCCATTAGTAGGCGACCGATTTCGACTCCGGAACCAACGATGACCTCTGTGCTGTCAGCGGAAAAAACCATGTCCTTAACTTCATTTTTTATCACCACGCCTGGAAAACCCATATCCGAAACGACAACGTTGTACCCACCACCCAGAACAAAGTAAGGAACCTGATTTTTGGATAAATAAGAAATTGCGCCGACCAAGTCATTGAC
>JBAXWD010000051.1:0-4473 GCA_037128645.1 Candidatus Berkelbacteria bacterium | reverse complement strand
GGTAATAATGCCCTTGGCGGCTGAGGTTGAGCTAGAAATTACCAAGTCGTAGCCTGACAAATCGAGTTGCTCAAAAGCCAGTGGCATCAAAGGAATCATAATTGATCTGAGTTTTTTCGACAACGGGAGCTTTTGCAAATATGTAGTATATACTTTGTTTTTCGCAAACTGTGGAACTTTTTTTGAGTCGTAAATAGAGGTGTAAATATCAGCGTCCGGATAAATTTTTACAATTTCCAAAAGAACTTTTTCGGCGCCAGCAAACTCCGACAACCAATCATGAACGATCGCGATATTCATACTTGCCTCCAAGAGCTTCACCGATAATTAGAAAAATAGTCTTAATTACAATTTTTACGTCAAACCAAATACTCCAGTTTTCGATGTAGAAAGTATCAAAGCGAACTCGCTCAGAAATGGAGGTATCCCCCTTTAAGCCGTTGGCCTGTGCCCAACCAGTGAGACCGGATTTAACCCGATGACGTTTTAGGTAATCGGGAATTTCGTGGCTAAATTTTTCAACAAATCGCGGCTGCTCTGGTCGCGGGCCAACAAAACTCATCTCGCCGATAAAAATATTCCACAACTGGGGTAATTCGTCCAAATTTGTTTTGCGAATGATTTTGCCTAGTGGAGTGATTCTATTGTCATTCGCCTCAGTCCAAAAACGACCGTTTTTTTCTGCATCTTTGTACATTGAACGAAATTTATGAACTCTAAATGTTTTTCCGTCACGGCCAACTCTTTCGTGAGAATAAATAATTGGGCCTTCCGATGTCAGTTTTTCCAAAATGGCAATTATTGCCATAAGCGGCGAGGCAATGATTAAACAAATCACCGAAAACAAAATGTCAAAAAATCTTTTGGCAATTCGTCCCCAACCATCAAGAGCAATGGTTTTTAATTCCATCACCGGAAAACCAGCCAATACGCTCGAACTGACGGAGCTGGTGACCATGGAATAAATGTCGGAAATAAATTTAAAGCCGACATTGGCATCGGTACAGGCGCTAATAATTCCAAGAACTTTTTCACGATTAATACTGACATCAGTCAAAATTACTTCGTCTGGGTGGTATTTACTAATAATTTTTGGCAAGTCGTCAACATGACCGAGTAGTTTTAAATCATCTGGGTGCTTGGCGGTGTCGCCGAGACCATTTACTATACCAATGAATTTCATGCCCAATCGTTTGATGTAGGTAATCTCTCTGGCCAACTTATGCGAAACCTCATTGTTACCAATGATGATAACCCGGTGGACACCATAGCCATACTGGTAGAGGTAACGTTGGATGGAGGTAATAATTACCCTGGCAGTGAAAACAAAGATAATTGACAACAGTGGGATAAGGATTAAAATTGCTCTCGAGAAGAAATAGGAACGGCTGAAGAAGATGGCCACAATGAAAATTAGGACTGCAACGGCGTTGTTAATGAAAATTTTGTAGAAATCGTTGAAATAATTTCGTTCACGGGAAATTTTATAAAGCCCCGACAGCGCATAAATAACCAACCAGACTGGCAGGATATACAGCACATAAGTTAGGTAATGAACAAAGGTGACATCGGAATTCACCGGCAAAATGTCAGTTTTGATTCGAATGTAATATGACAAGATAAAAGAAGCGATTATCATCGCCGCATCAACTGGTATTAGGAGAAATGAGAAAAATAATTCAGATCGTTTCATAAAAATAGCTTTTGGCTTTCAGCTTTTGGCCTCTAGCTTTTAAATCCTAGCAGCCAACAGCTGGTAGCTAACAGCTCATTTATTGTAGCAAAAATCCGCATCGATAGCAACAAAAAAAGCTAGACACAATTATTATTTTATGGTATATATTTACTATCATCAGAAACTGAGTTCTGAGAGGAGATATCCGCATGAACTGGAAAACTGGCTGGCTCGCACTAGCCAATGCGCTTGGCTCAGCTTTGATCGTACGCGCAGGTCACGGCGTTGATGCGCCATACCTACTTCGCGGTATGGCCGATGCTGCTGGGCTGGGTGCAGACGGATCTGAAATCAGGTATTGCTACGGCGACGGTTTGGTAGCCATCGCCACCCCCGAAACCGCCGCCAAGATGCAAAATGACGCTGAATGTCTGTTGCTCGCTCGGGCAGTGATTCAGTGCAATCACGACGTCAGCAAGAGTATCGAGAACAAATATGTCATCATGGCTGTCAATGACGAGACAAGACGGGGCTACCTCAGGGTATGGCCTGGTTCAATCGCTCTGTCAGCGGAAAGGCACGATGACACAACGAGCATTGACAAATTCTGCCCTGTCGAGTATACAAGCATCCTGGCGGCATCAACTGTTGTCGCCATCGCGACGACCCCGGCCGAGGCCGACAAGATATTCGGCGAGCGCAAGACTGCCCTGCAACCGTTCGGCGACGACGACACCTAGTTAGCCGAAGTAAGATAAACCTTCCTAGCCCAGCGCCGCCGCACGCGCTGGCTTTTTTTAATCTGAATATGTTATGTTTTAACAAACCACGAGGAGACTTCCACCATGAAATGGGTAATCGGTCAGCTATTCCGCACCTCGGACGGCACATTGATGATTCGATCGGCAGGCGGGGTGGAGCAGGTTGTCGCAGACATAATAGAGGCTGAGCGAGGTGCTTCGCGCATCATCATCCCCGTTAACGACGAGCACTTTACGCGCCAGACGGTCACAGTCGCCCAGCAGTCCCCTGGTATCATCTGTATTGCTACCCAACCGGTGGCCCAGAGGATGGATAGTGACGCGGCGGCTATCCGCCTTGCTCGCTGGATGACGCTTGAAGACGAACCCGATCTGTCGGGATGGTACTTCATAGCCCACCGGCACTCGCACTACACCGTGCGTGGCGAGATTATTGACCTCGTGCCCGAGGAACAACCAACGCGCCCGGCCACAGTATTCGCCTACAAGAATGCCGGCATGCCCCGCGTGGAGATGAAGCTGACGGAACTGTTGCGACTGGATGTGCACGTCGCACTGGCACCGACGAAGGACGAAGCAGACCTGAGCTTCCAGCAACACTGGGATGTGCTTCTTCGCCGTAACGATTATGGCTAGATCGCCAGATCTCCTGCTTGCCTACCAGCGCCACCAGCGCTGGCTTTTTTTATCGTGTTTATTCTAACGATTTAGGTCGATGGAACTAAATCATCAGAATTCACCAAGGTTATTAAGATGATATTTATACATAAAGAAAAAACTCCGAACGAATTCGAAGTTTCTTCTTTCCGCACAAGGCGGAGATATGTAAGAGATTTGTATAAATTAGACAGCTTTGCCGATTCTATACATTCCTGTTCCACATGTTGGGCAAATACCTTTCATTGCTGGCTTACCATTTTTCATAGTAACCGCTGTTGCATTTTGCATCTCTTTTTTTGCTTTACATTTTACGCAGTATGCTTGTACCATTACACTCACCTCCTCTCGATGTAGATTTGTTTACAATTTCTATGAGCGTAACAGCTCATGAGTATATTGTAGAGAGCGTGGCGCACGCTTGTCAAGCGAATTTTAAGATTATTTTTGCACCAAGCAAGCTGATATCTAATCTGGAAGTGATAAATTAGCACAATTAAGCTCAAATTTTACAAAAACAAAAATGGCCGAAGACGCCATTTATTTACAAACTATTCGTCGAATCCTCAGTTAGATAAAAACTTTTCCAGATCCGCTAAAGTCTGATATCCAGTGATTTTTTTATCAGCCTTAACCCAAGTTGGATAACGAGTAACCCCCCTAGCGATACATTCGTCAGAATTCGAATCGGCCAATTGTGAATTACATTCAACATAATCCAACCGAGTCGCGGCTTGGCCGAAAAGCGCTAACTGCCTTGCAGTTTGCTTGTCTGTGCTTGAGCCATATATTATTACCCCACCGGTCTTAAGATTGTCGGTTAGCTTAAGCAAATAATTCGGGTCTTCGGTTGTTGCGCCCATTACGTCGCCAGATTCATTGTTACCCAACATTGCCAAATTATTGCTGGCACGATCGGTTTTATAGGATGTCCAAATGCCAAAAATAACCGCGGCTGATGCGACAAACAGTACCAAAATCGCAATCCATAAAAAAGTTATGGATTTCGGCTTTTTCTGCATCGCTTTATCAAATTCTGCTTCTGCTGGTGGCATGGTTATTTTATCTTAATCAATTTCCTGATATTGAAAATTTTCTGTACGACTAAAATCAAATTTATTACCAATCGAGTCAAAGATGTAGGTGTCACGAACTCCATCAACAATCGGATTTAGGTCATAATTACGGTACTCGACCGCTAAATCTGTGACGTTGTCAGCGTTGAAATCTTGGAGCAAAAAACTTGGTTCATCGCTATAAATATTATAATTGATTGTGCCATTTTTTACAAAAGCAATTGGTTTTGGGCAGTAATTATTATCGACCGAAAAATACTGGCGATTTTCCGTGTGAGCACCAGCAACGCCTACAATCTCAACC
>JBAXWD010000050.1:0-4608 GCA_037128645.1 Candidatus Berkelbacteria bacterium | reverse complement strand
GATGGAACAGTTGGAATCGGTTTTGTTCCATCTGGTGCCTCAACCGGAAAATATGAAGCCCTGGAGCTTAGGGATAAAGACCAAAAACGTTTCGGCGGCAAGGGAGTTCTCCTGGCAATTAAAAATATCACCGATATAATCGCACCGGCTGTTATTGGTATGGAAATTGAAGATTTTCGAACAGTAGACCAAAAAATGATACAGCTTGACGGAACACCAAACAAATCAAAACTGGGCGGCAACGCTACTTTAGCAGTCTCGATTTCAACCGCCGATGCACTGGCTAAAAGCAAAAAAATAGAGATGTTCGCTTATCTCTCACCGTATTTTGGCCAAGCACAATCCTACATTTTGCCTCTCCCGTATTTTAATATTCTAAATGGTGGCAAACATGCAGTTGGCTCCACCGATTTCCAGGAATTTATGGTTGTACCTGTAAAATTTCCAAATTTCGCCGAATCATACCGAGCTGGTACCGAAATCTATCACGCCCTGGGAGATATTTTATTAGAAAGAAATTATCAACTGCTCGTCGGTGATGAAGGCGGGTTTGCTCCTTCGCTTTTTTCCAATGAACAAGCAATGGAATTAATTATGATGGCAATTAAAAACGCCGGGTACTCCGCCGGTGAAGAAGTGTTCATCGCGCTCGACCCAGCCGCTTCTCGTTTTTTCTATCAAGACGTTTATCAATTGCATCGTGAAAATAGAACATTTACCGGAGATGAATTAATTGATTTTTACAAAACCTGGATTGATAAATACCCAATAATTTCCATTGAAGATGGCTTGGATGAAGATGATTGGCGCACCTGGCAACGACTAACAGCCGAGGTCGGAAGTCGAGTAGATACAATTGGAGATGATCTTTATACAACTAACGTCGAGCGACTGAAAACTGGAATTGCACAGCACGCCACTACAGCTATTCTAATTAAGCCAAATCAAATTGGCACACTGACCGAAACCATTGAGACAATAAATTTTGCCAAACAAAATAATATTAAATTTATGATATCTCACCGCTCGGGTGAAAACGAAGATACTTTTATCGCTGATCTGTCTGTTGCAGCAGGCGGGGGGATGCTTAAATCCGGTGCCCCTTGCAGAAGTGAAAGAACATCAAAATATAATCGTATCAAAGAGATAGAAGTCATGCTGGGCGATAAGGCCAAGCTTGCCACTAGAGACGTTAGCCAGAATACTGGAATACAGTAATACCTAGTTTTTCAAGTGACAAGTTTGTCAAGTTAGTAAGCCAAAATAGATCCTAATTTCTTTTACTTGATACACCTGATATACTTGATTAACTTTCCACTAAATAAAAGAAAAATCCGCCTTTTTACGGGCGGATTTTTCATTTATTTAGAATCCCAAACTTCTGGCAACATTCATAACCTTATTGAAGTATGAAGTGGACGGATTATATGACCACAAAGCAGTTTTATAACCATTCACCCCACCACCGGAAGCAGAAAGGTAGTTAGCAGCGGCATAAATTGCGTCGTTAACATTAGTAATGTCAACAACTCCGTCACCGTTACCGTCTACGCCATAATGTCTCCAAGTGGAAGGGATAAACTGCATTGGGCCTGTCGCACCAGAAGGGTTTCTCTTAGAAGTTGATCCGGAACATCCGGTTTCAACATAGTGGACAGCTTTAAGAATTCGCCAGTCAATGCCATAAGCGGCACCAGCCGACTGATAAATACCATCGAAACTTGACGGGTCAACATAGACCCGAGAGACTGATGTTTTAACAGTCTTAACTGATCTCGCAGCTGCGGCCGCTTTCGCGGCATTTTCAGCAGCAACTCTAGCAGCAATTTGATCTTGGCTCTCACCAGGAACAATTGTCGGGGTTTTTAGGGCAACATCAACGACTTGGGCACTCTTAGTCAACACAACATTACTCTGAAAGCTAGGTGTGTTTTGGTCGGCAACAGCCGGCAAAACAGACAAAGGAATCAGAACACCAATAAGGGCAAAAGATGCCATTTTGGTATAATGGGTGTTTTCAATAGATAGTTTGTGAAAGTACGATTTGATCCTCTCCTGAAGGCTTTTGGCGACTTTGTTAATTTTAATCTTAACAGCACGCCCCTTGCCAAGTTGAAGGGTCATGTACATTATTCTGGCGTTCGAACCCCACTGAGCTTGTGCTCCGAGGGGCATGCGTGCCACCGAAGTGGTACTACTTGCGCACAGAAATTGTTATTAATATAAGCTCATTTTGTGCTCATCGACTAAACGAGCCCAATTTGAACTAAAAACGTCGCCCCCTTTCGAAAGCAACTTCTCCAGTATAGCATATGATTTCAATATTGTCAATACCCAAGACGAATTGGGAGATAAAAAAGCCGCCCAAATCCTTAAGTGGATAGGGCGGTTACGGCTCGAATGAACATCACGAATGGGTAAGTCCCCAACCGACAAGGCCGGCAGCGGCCAGCGCGAGCAGGGCCAGGCCCAGCCAAGGCAATGGCCGCTTTACGACCGTTGTGGGTTCAGGCTTCCTGCTCTGCCTTTTGCCGTCGGGCAAACGACGGCGTGTACTGCGTTTCGACATGTTTCTGCCTCCCTAATTTAGCGACCAAACTTCGGCCGCGCTGCGATATTACTCGACCCGATGTCACGCACCGCTAGTCACTGCTTTGCCGTCGATAATCCACCTCAGCCTTTCGTATTCCTCGGCCAGCGGTAGCAGCTCCCGGTTAACCGCCTCAAGCCTAGCAACTCGAGGACCGTTGCGCTGATTGCCACAGTTGAACCAGAACTTCTGTCTCTCGTAGTAGAACGTGAGGAACGGGATTTCGGCCCACAGACCGAATGTGTACTCGTTGAACGCACGTCGTTGTGTTCCTCGAACAAACGAGAGACGGGATTTTGGATCGTCGTCAGGGAAACCCAGATGTTCGATCGCCGCGTCGAAGACCTTGTTGAAGATGCGACCGACCGGGTTATCGGTCAGAGCATCACTCAACTTGTTAGCCAGGAGACGCGCGAACTTACAGGGCTCGTCCAGCACGGCCTCCCGGTTGCGCCCTACGAGGCGGATCTGAATCTCCTTCTTCATATTGCGCCACCGAACAGAATAGCCGATCGCCCCCAGAACCTGGAACTGTTTCATCATCTCCAATAGGGCGTAGCGGAACTCAGCAGACACCTTGAGTTCCGTCGTGAAAATCGAAAGCGTATCAGCAGATTCGATAGCTCTCTGCGTGCATTCCACTAGCCTGAAACCGTCATCTGCGCGCTCGATCGTCACATCCTCGTGATCGATCTCGCCGAGAAAATGATCCCAGAATTTCGGAAGATGCGCCAAGACCATCTTTGCACAGATGACCTGCTGGCCGTTGAAAGGTGCAAAGTAAAACGGGATCGAGCCGACCGCCGCCGGCATGTAGCCGATTGTGCCATACCCTGGAACTGTGTTCATCAGATTCACCTGCAAGTCTTTGACCCGCCGAAACGGGGAAGCATGATTGGTAGACCCTAGCTTCTGAGGGATATCCATTAAGGATGCTATATTTATGTCATATTGAGCTTGTTTTGTCGAGAGTATTGAGAGAATAAAAAATGCCTGCTGGCGATGCTCTGCCAACAGGCTTGTACTTCTAACTGACCCTGAGTACCATACCACCAGCGTCCTGGCCGGCGGCGTACTTGGTCCGGTAAAACGCCCGGAACTTAACTGACGTGTAGCCCGCGAATACCTCGACGCGGCCGCTGAGCTTCCAGCTCTCACAAGATTCGTCTTCCTTCTCAACTGATATGATGCTAGCAACAACGGTTTGCGCCGGAAGCGGCGAAGTAGCTCCCGCTACCAACTGGCGCACTCGGAAAGTGACCTTGTCGCCGTGCTTGAAAAGCGCATTCATCAAGTCGAACTTTCCTGGACCGCCAACGATCTCGAGGTCGTAATCTCGTGCCATCAAGGCACCTCCTTCATTGGTACGGCACCACGCCATCAAGGCTATGGTAACTGCATTATATCATTACTTTACACAAATGTCAACTGTGATACAATCTAAGTCATGAGAACAATTACTTGGCTGGAGAATCGATTCGAATACATTTACCGAACTTATTTTGCTGATTTGGAAGCGCCGAATCAAATCGAGGTCACCTGGGGCCGGCGATCTCGTCGCCAGCTCGGGTGCATTAAAAGAGCCCCATTCTCGTCATTGCGAGGAGGCACGACGAAGCAATCTGATATTAGATTGCCGCGCCTTTCGATTCTCTCAATGGCTCGCAATGACAAAACAGCCAACTTCAAAACCATTATTGTTATTAACGGATTATTCAAGGATGAAGCGATCCCGGAGTATGTAATTGATGCAGTAATTGTCCATGAAATGGCACACTACGCTCACGGCTTTAATTCTCCGTTGCCACAACAACATAAAAGCCCTCACAAGGGCAATGTCATCCGGCGTGAATTTCTACTTCGCGGGATAGGGGATTTAGAGCGTAAAGAACAACAGTGGATGAAGGAAAACTGGCAGAATTATTTGGACAAAAACTTTCCAGCAAAACCAAGAAAACGTCGACTTCGGTACACATTTTTTAAATAGATCTTGCCAAAGACGCTTTTTTGCGGTATAG
>JBAXWD010000005.1:0-17185 GCA_037128645.1 Candidatus Berkelbacteria bacterium | reverse complement strand
GCGTATTCGAACACTCCAAGGTCTAAAAGCCGCCAGTCTGAAGCCTGATTGGTTGGTTTTGCGTCGACTGCCGGTTATCCCACCGGATCTTCGACCAATGGTTCAGCTTGACGGTGGCCGTTTTGCCGCTTCGGACTTGAATGACTTGTACCGCCGCGTTATCAACCGAAATAACCGTCTAAAACGACTTATCAACCAGGGCGCGCCGGAGGTTATCTGCCGAAATGAAAAGCGTATGCTCCAGGAGGCAGTGGACGCATTAATTGATAACTCAGCACGACGTGGAAGAGCCACAACCACCGCCAACAACCGACGCAAACTAAAATCACTTTCCGATATGCTTCGTGGCAAACAAGGTCGTTTCCGACAGAACCTGCTTGGGAAACGTGTCGACTATTCTGGCCGATCAGTTATCGTTGTTGGTCCAGAACTTAAGCTTCACCAATGCGGTCTGCCAAAAGTCATGGCTATGGAACTTTACAAACCATTTGTTATCGGCCGTCTAATTTCTGAAGGCTATGTTCACAACGTAAAAAATGCCACCAGACTAATAGAAAAGAACGAGACCTTTGTTTGGGACATTTTGGAAGATATTACCAAAGACTCTCACGTACTTCTAAACCGTGCGCCAACTCTTCACCGCCTGGGTATTCAAGCCTTTCAGCCGATCCTAATCGAAGGCAAGGCAATCAAAATCCATCCACTAGTTTGTCCAGCTTTCAATGCTGACTTTGATGGCGACCAAATGGCAGTCCACTTGCCACTTTCTGTCGAGGCACAACGCGAGGCTAGAGAAATTATGCTTTCTCGGAAGAACCTTCTAAAGCCTTCATCTGGCGAACCAGTTATCTCTCCAACTCTCGACATGATCCTTGGCTGCTACTTCCTCACTACTATTGGCGAAGGACGCTTGGGTACAGGCAAGGTTTTTGCTTGCAGTGATGATGCGCTTTTGGCCTACGACTCAAAAGTTGTCGACTTAAAGTCTAAAATTAAGGTTAAGATTGAAGGGGAATTAATTGAAACTACCGTTGGCCGAATCATCTTCAACGCAATTATTCCCGTGGAATTAGGCTATCGCAACCAAGATTTTGATAAACCAAGCATTGCTAAGCTTATTGCTGAGTCATTCAAAAAATCCGGCTTGGATAATACCGCTACTTTTGTTGATCACATCAAAGAGTTAGGTTTCCGTTACTCACAAATGTCCGGAATTACCTTCTCTGCCTTCGACATTCAAGTTCCACCACAAAAGAAAGCTATTCTTGGAAACGCTGAAAGTCATCTTGAGGTTATTAACCAACAGTATAGCCGCGGTTTAATTACTGATGAAGAGCGCTACTCCAAGACCGTTGAAATCTGGATGAACGCTCAGGGTGAATTACAAGAAGCCATGTTGGCAAACTTCAGCCCGGAAAATGACATCAATATCATTCGAATTTCCGGTGCCCAGGGTAAAGTTTCTCAGCTCAATCAGCTGGCTGGTATGAAAGGTTTGGTTGCTGACCCTACCGGTAACATTATCGAACTACCTATCAAATCAAACTTTAAGGAAGGTCTGTCAGTTTTCGAATACTTTGTATCTTCTCATGGTTCACGAAAAGGACGAGCTGACACCGCGCTTCGAACATCTGAAGCTGGCTACTTAACTCGCAGGCTAGTTGATGTTTCACAAGATACCGTTATTACTACTCTTGATTGCGGAACCCAGAACGGCGCAACAATCAGCAAAGACTTCTATCAATCGCTAAATGATGATTGGTCAAAGCATTTGATTGGCCGAGTATTAAACAAAGAAACTGCTGGCTTCCCACGTGATACACTGATCGACTTAGCCACATTAGAGAAAATTCTAGCTAGTGGCGTTACTGAGGTTGAAATTAGGTCACTGTTGGCTTGTGAACAGCCATGGGGCGTTTGCCAACACTGCTACGGCGAAGATCTTTCAACCGGTAGATTAGTCGAAATAGGTTCCGCTGTCGGCATTGTTGCTGCCCAAGCTATTGGTGAGCCAGGCACACAGCTTACTATGCGTACCTTCCACACTGGAGGAGCTGCTGGAGTTGATATTACATCCGGTCTGCCGCGAGTTGGTGAACTTTTCGAAGCTAGAACTCCAAGAATTACGGCTATAATGTCAGAAATTGATGGCAAGGCCAGTGTTCGAAAAGAAAAGAACAAAAATATTATTACTGTCGTTGGTCGTGGACAATTGGAAAGTGAATACCAAATTCCTGAAGGATATAAAGTTACGGTCAAAAATGGCGAAATGGCCAAAACAAAGCAAATTATTGCAGCTGCTCCGGCTGACGGCATTGAGCCAATTCGGGCCAAAACTGCAGGTGCTATCAAAATCGAAAACGATACCATTCGCATTGTTGCCAAGGGTAAAACCATGAAAGAATACATTGTTTCTGAAATGGTTGGTCTGTATATTGCCGACGGTGATGAAGTAAAGCGTGGTCAGGTTTTGACCGAGGGTCATGTTGACCTTCAAGTTTCCAGGGAGTTAGCTGGCCGTCATTTCACAGAGCGTTATGTCATGACTGAAGTACAGAAAATCTACGCTTCACAGGGCCAGGAAATCAATGATAAACATTTGGAAGTTATCGTTCGTCAAATGAATTCAAAAGCCAGAATTGAAGAGCCGGGTGATTCGGAATATCTTGAAGGTTCAATCCATGATGTTACCGCTATTAAGTTGCAGAATGTTGCACTTAAAGCCAAGGGCAAAAAAGAAATTGAATATGCCGAAGTTGTCATGGGCATTACCCGCGTCGCACTGAAAACTGAAAGCTTCCTATCTGCTGCTTCATTTATGGAAACTACTTCAATTCTGATTAATGCCGCTATTACCGGTGCCACCGATAACCTGCGCGGATTAAAGGAAAATGTTATCATCGGACGACTAATCCCAGCTGGAACAGGCTACAGAAAAGTTTAGTCGATTGTGGATACTATTTACAAATCATCTTTTGCCTGCTAGAATAAGCAATGTTAAGCATAATTCAAAACTCAAAATGTAAAGTTCAAAATTGTAGTAAGCACTCCGTGCTTGGACTATAATAATAAAACTCAATCATTTTGATCTTTGATCTTTAAGTTTTAAATTTGAGCGTTAGCGAATATGCCAACAATAAATCAATTAATTAGACACGGGCGCCAAAAGCCTGTAAACAAGTCCAAAACTACGGCCTTAAAACGCGGTTTCAACTTTTTGAAAAACCGTCCTGTTGTAATATCCAAAGGTTGCCCACAAAAACGCGGTGTGTGTGTTAAGGTTTCCACCATGACACCAAAAAAACCAAACTCAGCTCTACGAAAATTTGCCCGTGTCAGACTGACAAACGGTATGGAAGTTAACGCCTACATTGGCGGCGAAGGTCATACATTACAGGAGCACTCAGTTGTAATTATTCGCGGTGGTCGTGTAAAAGATTTACCAGGTATGCGATACCACATTGTTCGTGGCAAACTCGATCTTACCGGTGTTAAAGACCGCAAGCAAGGACGTAGCAAATACGGTGTTAAAAGAGGTAAAGAATAATGTCTAGAGGACATCAGAAAATCAAAAGAATTCCACTGGCCCCAGATCGTAAGTATGGCAGTATTTTGGTAACAAAATTTACCAACTACATTATGGAGCGTGGTAAAAAATCTATTGCAGAAAGCATTATCTACGGAGCACTTGAAGATTCATCTAAAAAACTCAACACCCAGCCACTCGATGTTTTGGACCGAATGATAAAAAATGTTGGCCCGCTACTTGAAGTCAAGGCTAAACGTATTGGCGGAGCTAACTACCAAGTTCCAATGGAAGTTAACCGTGAAAGAAAAGAAACATTAACTCTTCGTTGGATCATAATCGCTGCCAAATCACGAAAAGGCGCTCCAATGGCTCAAAAATTGGCATCAGAGTTAGTCGATGCTTGCAACAACACCGGTGCCGCTGTTAAAAAGAAAGACGATACTCACCGCATGGCCGAAGCTAACAAAGCCTTTGCTCATTTCGCCAGATTATAAAAATTGAATCATGCATCAACAAAAATCCGTCTAACCAGACGGATTTTTGTTATAATATAGAAAAATAAGTACGGGAGAATTATGGTTTATATTAAATTTCGTGAAGGTGGCGGTGAAGAAGGCAGCGACTGGAAGGCAGCTGCATCAAACCAACAGAAACCAGAATTGAAATACATAGGTGAAAATGATAACGGTGAGGAACCGGTAGAACCTGGAGTCGCAGACGTAAAATTAGACGGAGCCGAAGTGACGCAGGATACAAACTATTGGTTGAATAATGCTAAGGCGAAAGAACTTGAGTCTGATAGCTCGCAAGTCAGTGATCTTGAATAGCAATCTGATATACTTTGTCTATAAATAATAAGAACTTAAGACTTGGAGACTATTATGGTGGAAGCCTTACAACCTGGTGAAAAAGAATCTAGATGGACTGCTCCGAAGCCCGACAAGCCTCCTGTTGCCGATCTAAGGTACCTGGGCGAAAATGATCAAGACGATCAGATCCCGCAAGTTGAAGCCCAACCAGCAGGTTCAGAATCGAAAAAACCGGTTCCGGATACCGCGATTATAAGTGAACCAATTGCTCACGAGGCTGCTTTGGCTGCAAAGCGCCTTGATGATGTTGAAGAGACTGCTAGGCGACTAGGTGTAGCGACTGGGGAAAGTGGTACTAGTAAGATTGATTCCGTTAGGGCAGAAATTTTTCGAGCTGAATCAGACAAAGATAAAACTGCACGTTTTGTTTCGGCTGTGCTGTCGGATACCCTTGTCGGTCGAGTTTCTGAAGCGATCACCAGAGAAAAGTCCAACTCCAAGGCTCTAGATTTTGAACGGCATCGGTCGGTTGATTTGTTCCAGCCAAAGGAGGTTGGGCTAATTGGGATGGCTGTAGGACCTGCCAATGAGGACAGGCATCCGGAATTTGGTAAGGCAGCGAGAGAACTCCAAGCTAAAGATTACGAGGCAAGCAAGGCAGCCGCCGAAGAAGGCCAAAGTTTGTTTTGTGAACAAATGACAGGAGTCCCGGGCACAAAAATGAAGGAAGCCTACAAGAGTGCTTCTGACACATTAAGCGAATTAGAAGCTGTTTCTATTGATAAAACCATTGATGACAACAAGCGCATTGCTGCTGCATCCAAACTGACAGCCCTTAGAAGCAAGCTTAATTCTTTCCAGCATACCACGGGTTTTAAAACAATAGACTCTCATATTACTATGCCATCGGCAATTATTGATAACAATGAATATGCAAAATATTATTACGATAAAGCGCCGGACAGTGCTCCTGATGCCGCTGGTTGGCTAAGTGATGTTCGGGGCATAGAAGCTGAAGCTCGTGATTTTATCGATAACTATGACAAACCAAAAGAAGATCCTCCATCAGTTGATAAGGTTGGAGAAGCCGAAAGCACCGAACCACCAGCGGTAAAAATATCTTGGCTTGATCGTCTTCGCGGAAAGTAAAACATTTTTCTTTAATCAAAAACCCCGATCTTTCGGGGTTTTTGTGTTGTCGAAACTAAGCGAATGTGGTATATAATAACTAACTCTGAGATGGAGGGTGCTTCTTGTGTCACTATCACCTAATTGGTGGGAGAGCAAAGATCCGGTCGCTCGCTTCAAGTGGGCATGCGCTGTGGATAGCCTTGAGTCTTATGCCATCGGCATGCTGTACGACGAGACATCTGGTCTTAGGCTGGAAGACAAAACAGGGGATTCGTATGGCCCGACTCTGCTGATGACTGCCTTGTACAAGCGGCGACAACTGCTCGGGCAGCATCTGATTCAGCTTGGTGCTGATGTTGATGCTACCAACTGGCTGGACATGACACCACTGTGCTTCGCAAGCGTGTTCGGCTTCCTCGGCTGCAGCGAAATGCTGGTAAGACGAGGGGCTAATGTTAACCATGTCCCGAAGTGGCTTGGTGGCACACTGCTCGGTGGAGTTGCCGGCGAGACGGCGCTTCACGGCGCTGCGCGAGGTGGACACAGGAATATCGTGATACACTTGGCTGAGAGTGGCGCTGATGTCAACAGCCACGAGTACAGGATTCCTCCAGCAGTATTCCTGGCTGCAGCAAACGACCATCGTGAAATCGTGCGCTACCTTGCGGACCACGGAGCCGATCTGTCGCTGACGACATTTTGCGGTCTGTCTCTGGTTGACTACGTTGTTGAGTCAGGGCGGGGTACTTGGCCGCCCAGGCAAACAGAGCAGACAGTAGCCTTGATCGAAGAACTATCGCGGTGATTGATGCATCGCCGTTGAATCGTAACCGTATCGCCGTGTGTATTCCGGCGATTTTTTTTATTGAATAAAAAAAGCCCCGGTTAGGGGCGAGGCGGTAGAAGTGGCCGGTGGTCATCCGGCTTCGGGGGTTGTTGGCTCGAGAGTGGTAGCTACCAGAGCCAGCAGATCAGCGATATTGAACGGCTTCTGTAGGCCGCAAGTCAATGGCCGTTGTGTCCAGACCGAGATGTCAGTGACGCCCGGGTCGGTCTCGGTCAAGACGACTATCGGAAGATCCGCATATTGAGGATCAGCGGCCATGTTGGTGAGGACCTCAAGGCCATTCATGCGTGGCATGTTAAGGTCAAGCAGCATCAAGTCGAAACTCTGGCATCGGAGCTTCTCCATTGCTTCGACACCGTCTGCAGCCGTGGCTACTTGGTAGCCGGCTTGGGTCAGGTGGTTGCTTGCGATCCTGCGGACAACCTGTTCGTCGTCAACAACCAAAATCTTCTTGGCCATGGTAATCCTCCTGGCGGGAGTGACGACGCTGAACGAATAGTAACACTTTGGATTGGAAATGTCAATCCGGCGACGTATCATCGTTGGAATAATTGGCATATACTAGTAAATTTGTTACGATATTTTCATTCTGCCACCTGGAAGGAGGCGGTATCATTGCCGCGCTTGGTTCGGATTAATCAGTATCCTATCGTCGATATCGCTAACTTTTGGGAGGTTGGCGAGCATCCAGAACAAGACGGAACCTCGTCTTATCCGGCGATCCAAGCTGGTTTCTACTACAACACAACCAAGGAAAGCTGGATTTTTCTTGGTGGAGAGTTTCGAAACTACTTCCCTGGTGAGGAAATTGAACGGGGAATTGTTCGTGTTGACATGCGCCAAGGAAAGGGCGATCGGCAGTATAAGCATCTTGTGTTGCATCCTGAGCAGTATCCGGATGACAGCTCGATTTATGTGGCTTGTTATGGCCGGTTTGGCTGGCATCCAACCTTTCCAGAACGCAGACTACGTCCCTGTGAGTCTAGGGGTGAATATTCTTTCTATTTTGCCTCGCGTAAGCGTCCTTGCCCGGACTGTGGCGAGATGTTTGACGAGAGCGGCCGACATCCGAATTACGGTTTCTCTCGCGAAAGCTGGGTCGAGATTGGCCCTAGCTACGAAAAGAGCATGCTCGACCAGTCTCAGCCCAACGTAGAAGTATTGGCTCTTCGCCAGACACTGCGTAACCGTCGCTACTTTCTTCGACTAGCAGAGGGTGCGAAGATCCGAATTCCTGGCATGGCGAACCGGGACGAGACTGTTTCTGCCGACTATATGTTGTCGTACATCATGGGGGAATTAAAGTTCCAGCTTATTCCAGATGAAGAAGATTTGGAGGCGATGAACCACGATTAGGCCGCATGCACCACGCAGGCGGCATTTTTAATTAAAAAATCCCGGGGCGGGCCGGGATTACAGTGATGCGAGGATGCCGCCAACTAAAGCGACGAAAGCCGGGACGGAGAATGGCTTGCAGACGCTTTCGGTGATAAACGGACGCAAGGTCAGGTCGGTCATTTTTTCTACCAGAACCAGGACCGGGACTTCGCGGCGATGTGTGTGATGCCACTCGAGCAGTTTGTGAGCACTCATGCGTCGGATGTGTTCATCTATGACCAGTAGATCAAATTCGAGCATATCCATGGCAGCGAGTGCTTCGTCAGCGTCGTATGCAGTTTCCACCAGGTATCCAGCAGGTTCGAGGCATAATCGACACGCTTCTAGAACGTGTCTGTGTTCATGAACGACAAGAATCTTCATATTCTCGCCCTCTTTCTAATATTAATTATACTACTAAATTTGTAAAAAGTCAAGCACGTAAATGAATATTTGCCGTTAGTACAAGTTGTTTGACATTGGCTGAATATTTATGATATAAATAGAAGGTAATAAAGGTGGGAGTTTTTTGTTTTCGTTAGAAGCTAAAAAAGTAAGGAGAATATGCCTCGGGATTATTCACTAGACAAAACTAGAAACATTGGAATTGCTGCTCACATTGATGCCGGAAAAACTACCGTTACCGAGCGCATTCTTTACTATACGGGCAAAAAGCATAAAATCGGTGAAGTGCATGAAGGCGCGGCTGAAATGGACTGGATGGAACAAGAAAAAGAGCGCGGCATCACTATTACTTCAGCTGCGACAACTTGTTTCTGGAATGACAATCGAATTAATATCATCGATACTCCTGGCCACGTTGATTTCACAGTTGAGGTTGAGCGCTCCATGCGTGTTCTAGACGGCGCAGTCGTTGTTTTTGATGGCAAAAATGGTGTTGAGCCTCAGTCAGAAACTGTTTGGCGCCAAGCCGACAAATACAATGTTCCTCGAATTTGCTTTATCAACAAATTAGATGCTATCGCCGGTGATTTTTATATGAGCTTTAACTCAATTATCGACCGGCTTAAAGCCAATGCTGTTGCAATGCAGCTTCCGGTTGGCAAAGAAAGCGATTTGCGTGGCGTAATCGACCTAATGGAACAAAAAGCTTACATCTACACCTCAGAAGATTTGGGTGTAACATATGAAACTCAGGAAATTCCGGCTGATATGAAAGCTGACGCCGAAAAATGGCGTGCCGACATGATTGAAAAAATTGTTGAAACCGATGACGCACTTTTGGAAAAATATTTAGCTGGTGAGGAGCCATCTATCCCTGAACTCAAAGCCGCAGTACGCGCCGCCACCATTAAAGGTGAAATGTACCCAGTCTTTGCGGGAACAGCACTCAAAAACAAGGGTGTGCAACCTTTGCTCGATGCCGTTGTTGATTATTTACCTTCACCGCTTGATGTTCCAGCATTAAAAGCAAAACTCCTAGGTTCTGACGAAGAAGTTGAAATTAAAATCGATGACGAAGGCCCATTTGTCGCCCTGGCTTTTAAAATTGCTGCTGATCCATTTGTTGGTAAACTAACATTTTTCCGGGTCTACTCAGGAAAACTGACTTCAGGAAGCTACGTTGTTAACACCAGGTCGGGCGAAAAAGAGCGTATTGGCCGAATCCTGCGAATGCACGCAAACCATCGCGAGGATGTTTCTGAGGTATATTCTGGTGAAATCGCCGCTGCTATTGGGCTTAAAGCTACTATAACCGGAGACACACTTTGCGAAGTTGGTCAGAAGTTCATACTTGAGCAAATCACATTCCCAGAACCAGTTATTTCTATTGCAATTGAGCCAAAAACCAAGGCTGATCAAGAAAAAATGGGCATTGCCCTGCAGCGCTTATCCGAAGAAGATCCAACCTTTCGAGTTCACACAGATGTTGATTCCGGCCAAACGATTATTGAAGGTATGGGTGAGCTTCATCTGGAAATTATTGTTGATCGAATGAAACGTGAATTTAAAGTCGAGGCAAATATTGGTAATCCTCAAGTTGCATACAAAGAAGCAATCCGCAAAACTGTTGAGCAAGAAGGCAAATACGTTCGCCAATCTGGTGGTCGCGGTCAGTACGGCCATGTTTACCTCAAAATTGAGCCAAACGAACCAGGCGCCGGCTTTGAATTCGTCAATAAAATTGTTGGCGGAGCTATTCCTAAAGAGTATATTGGCCCAGTTGAAGATGGAGTCGAAGAAGCTATGGCTAAAGGTGTTATTGCCGGCTATCCGGTCGTTGACACTAAGGTCACACTTTACGATGGAACTTTCCACGAAGTTGACTCATCTGAAATGGCCTTTAAAATCGCCGGTTCCTATGCCTTCCAGGAAGGTTTCAAAAAGGCTGATCCTGTTATTTTAGAGCCGATTATGAAGGTTGAAGTCACAATTCCGGAAGAATATACTGGTGATGTAGTCGGGGATTTAAACTCCAAGCGCGGTCAAATTGAAGAAATGATCGACCGAGCTGGCGCTAAAATTATCGATTCAAAAGTGCCGCTTTCATCGATGTTTGGTTACGCAACCTCACTTCGCTCAATGACACAGGGTCGTGGCAACTATACTATGGAATTTGATCATTATTCACAGGTTCCGGGTAATGTCGCACAGCAAATTATCGAAGGGAAGAAGTAAAAAGTAACAAGTGGATCAAGTGCGTCAAGTGAATCAAGCGAATCGGGAAAATTGTATTATTCTGTAACTTGATAAACTTGTAACTTGATAAACTCAAAAGTTGTTGACTTTCACAAAAATTTAGGTTAATATTGAGTATAATAACGCAATTTAGTTAGATAAAGGAGATTTCATGGCTGCAGAAAAATTTGAACGAACCAAGCCTCATGTAAATGTTGGCACAATCGGACACGTTGACCACGGCAAAACTACTTTGACCGCGGCTATTACTAATGTTTTGGCAAAAGATGGCCACGCCACCGCCAAAAAATTTGATGAAATTGACAACGCCCCAGAGGAAAAAGAGCGTGGTATTACCATTGCTACCTCACACCAAGAGTACGAAACAGATAAGCGTCACTATGCTCACGTTGACTGCCCAGGTCATGCTGACTACGTCAAAAACATGATTACTGGAGCTGCTCAAATGGATGGCGCAATCCTAGTCGTCTCGGCTGCAGATGGTCCAATGCCACAAACCAGAGAACACATTCTTTTGGCCAAGCAAGTTGGCGTGCCAAAAATGGTAGTTTTTCTAAACAAAGTTGACATGGTTGACGACGCTGAACTAATTGACCTAGTCGAAATGGAAATTCGCGAACTTTTAACCAAAAATGAATTTGACGGTGATAACACCCCAATTATCCGTGGCTCTGCTCTAAAAGCTCTAAATGGCGACGCAGAAGCTGAAAAATCAATTCATGAACTTATGGATGCTATTGACGCTTGGATTCCAGAACCAACACGCGACACTGACAAACCTTTCATGATGCCTATTGAAGACGTTTTCTCGATCAAAGGACGTGGCACAGTTGCTACCGGACGTATTACCCGCGGTATCATCAAAGTTAACGAAGAAGTCGAAATTGTTGGTATCAAAAAGACCACCAAAACAGTTGTTACCGGAGTAGAAATGTTCCGCAAAATGCTGGACCAAGGTCAAGCTGGTGATAACGTCGGTGTACTTCTCCGTGGTGTTGAGCGTGAAGATATTGAGCGCGGTCAAGTTTTGGCCAAGCCGGGCACTGTTACACCTCATACCGAATTCGAAGGTACAATCTACGTTTTGACCAAAGAAGAAGGCGGACGTCACACTCCATTTACCAAAGGTTACAAGCCACAGTTCTACATTGGTACAACTGATGTAACTGGTGAAGTTGAATTCGAAGGTGAAATGGTTATGCCTGGTGATGAAGTTAATATCAAAGTCAAACTTATCGTTCCAATTGCACTTGAAGAAAATCTACGTTTCGCCATTCGCGAAGGTGGAAAAACTGTTGGTGCTGGTGTGGTAACAAAGATCGTTAAATAAAACCTTCGGTTTTGTTACGCAATATTAGACTATTAAATCTTGTAATAAGGTATCAATAGACATGGCAACCCCTGCAAAAGATACAATTAAACAGAAAATCCGCATTAAGCTCAAAGCTTATGATTATCGGATAATCGACAAATCTGCCGCTGAAATTATCGAGACTGCCAATCGTTCCGGCGCCAAGGTAATCGGACCCATCCCGCTACCAACGGAAACATCAAAATTGACTGTTATCAAGTCACCAAATGTTTTCAAAAATAGCCGAGAGCAGTTCGAAATGCGAGTCCACAAGCGATTAATTGATGTTATTAACCCAACATCAAAAACTATTGACTCGCTAATGTCGCTCGATTTGCCTGCAGGTGTGGACATTGAGATTAAAATGTAATCGCTCGCGCGATCCTTACCAAATTACCAATCGACGCGAAATTACTAATAAAACCTTGTGATAATCGAAGTTTTCTGATAAAGTACTTTTGATAAGCTGTCTCGAGAAATCGGGATAGCTATCAGTAGTAATGAAGCCAAGATAACATTAGCGTTGCGCTGACGGTTCCTGGCTGTTTATTATTGGTAATTTCGGGAATTTATTCGCCCACAGGGTCAGCTTCGCAAGATAAATTAATAGGGCCGCAAGGCATGAAAATCTTAATTGGCAAAAAATTAAAAATGACGAGAATCTTCACTGACGAAGGTCTTGTTCGTGCTGTTACTGCAATTGAAGCCAAGCCATGCGAGGTCTCGGAAATCAAATCAATTGATGTTGTTGGTTATAACGCAATAAAAGTTAAGACCCAGAGTCGCAAAAAAACCAAATATTCTGAATTTCGTGTTAAAGAAGGTGAAATTGAAGCCAAAGTTGGTGATAAAGTCGGTGTCGATGCTTTTTCTGCCGGTGATATAATCACCATTATTGGCACCAGCAAAGGAAAAGGTTTCGCCGGCACAGTTAAGCGTTATCACTTTGTTAAGGGACCTGCTTCCCACGGTTCAAATCAGCAACGTCGAGTTGGATCAATTGGAGCAGGTTATCCACAAAGAGTTATCAAGGGCCAGCGGATGCCAGGCCACATGGGCGCCGAGAGAATCACAGTTAAAAATCTTCAAGTTGTCGAAATTGATAGCAAAAATAACATTATGCTAATCGCCGGGCCAGTTCCAGGTGCCAGCGGCTCAGAAGTTCGGGTAATAGGATAATTATGAAAATTGAATTTTACAAAAAAAATGGCGAAAAAGACACGCCAGTCGAATATCCCAAGAATTTAGTCTCCGAGGTTTCGGACGCTAGATTGTTGGAATATGTTAGAATGGTCCGCGCTAACATGCGCGCCAACAACGCCAAGGTTAAAGATCGATCAGAAGTTTCCGGCGGCGGAAAAAAACCATGGAAGCAAAAAGGTACAGGTCGAGCTCGTGTTGGCTCTTCTCGTTCCCCAATTTGGTCTGGTGGTGGTGTAACATTTGGTCCAACCAATGAACGCAACTACACAATCAAATTAAATAAAAAAGAAAAACGTGCTGCGCTTTTGGCTGCAATTTATTCCAAAGTCAGCGATAAAAAGGCAATTGGTGTATCCGACTTAAAGTTTGCTGCACCAAAAACTTCTGATGCTGCCAAGACACTGGAAAAACTTCCGATCAACGGTAAGGTTATGGTTTTTGTCCCAGCAGCCGATGAAAATGCTAAAAAATCATTTCAGAATATTCCAGCTGTTACCTTAGCGGTTGCCAATACCATTGATATTATTTCTGTCATTTCTGCCGATAGCATATTATTTTCCAAAGAGTCACTGACTGAGCTGGATAAGCATTTCTCACCTAAGATTGTCACGAAAGAGGTAGCAAGTGAATAATTTAGTCATCAAATGCCCAATAATTTCAGAAAAAAGCTTTACCCTGGCAGGCACTGGTGTTTATGTTTTTCTAGTGACGTCTGCCGCTAACAAAAAAATTGTCGCAACACAGGTTCACGAAATGTACAAAGTTGATGTCGAACAAGTTCGAATTATCAACATTCCTGGCAAACTGCAGAAATCCGGTAAAAAGTTTGGTCGCAGATCAGATATCAAAAAAGCCTTAGTTAAAGTCAAGGCTGGCCAGAAAATTGCAATCTTCGGAGAGGAAAAGAAAGAAAGTAAAAAGAATGAAGAAAAAGAAGCAAAAAAGAAAGTTTTAGAAGCTAAAGTCGAGAGTAAATAACAATGGCAATTAAGAAAATCAAACCAGTTGGCAACGGACGCCGTGGCACAAGCTATGTGGATTTTTCTGAATTGTCAAAAGTTGCTGGCCCTAAATCACTTCGATCGATTTTAACCAAAAAAGCTGGTAGAAATAATTCCGGTAAGATCACACTGAGTCACCGCGGTGGCGGTTCCAAGCGGTTTTATCGCTTAGTCAATTTCGGTCAACTTGCCGAAGCCGATGCAAAAGTTGTTGCAATCGAGTACGATCCAAACAGATCTGCAAACATTGCTCTAATTGAGTACAAAAGTGGCGTACAAGACTATGTCTTGGCTTCAGATAAAACAAAAGTTGGGACCATCCTTGAGTGCGGCCAAAACACCGCCGTCAAGTCCGGCAATCGAATGCCAATGAAGAATATCCCAGTTGGAACCTCTGTCCACAATATTGAGTTACTTCCAGGCCAAGGTGGCAAACTTTGCCGCAGTGCTGGAAACTCCGCTACGTTATTGTCGATTGATGGTGACATCGCCCAAATTAAACTACCTTCTTCTGAGGTTCGCAGAGTGTCAGCCCTTTGTTTTGTCTCAGTGGGTTCAGTTGGCAATTCAGACAAAATGAATATTTCAATCGGAAAAGCTGGCCGCACACGACATATGGGAATCCGACCAACCGTTCGCGGTAAGGCCAAGAACGTTGTAGATCACCCACATGGTGGTGGTGAAGGCGGCACCTCAATTGGTATGCCTCATCCAAAAACACCTTGGGGGATGCCTGCCCTGGGTTACAGAACCAGAAATAAGAAAAAGAAATCCAAATCCATGATTATTAAGCGCAGGAGCGTATAATGTCCAGATCACTTAAAAAAGGTCCATACATTGATGAGCGACTTTTAAAGAAAGTCGCCCTGTCCAAAAAAGCTTCTGGCCGTGTTATTGTAAAAACCTGGTCACGGGCTTGCGCCATTTCTCCGGAAATGGTTGGAGCAACTGTTGGCGTCCACAATGGTAAGGAACATACACCTGTGCTCATTGTCGAAGATATGATTGGTCACAAACTCGGTGAATTTTCTCCAACCAGAAAATTCCGCCGACACGGTGGCAAAATGGCCAAAGATCAAGCAACTGCTAAATAACCTTAAAGAGCAAATATGGAAGTTAACGTCAAAAGTAAATATCTGCGAATTTCGCCCCGAAAACTTCGGCTTGTTATTAACTTTGTTCGCGGGATGAATGTCGTTGAAGCCAGAGCGAAGTTGCAGTTTCAGCCAAACAAGGGTGCAAAAATGATTATTAGCTTGCTGGATAACGCCGTATCAGTGGTTAAAACTTCAGAAATTAGCTCAGAAACATTCCATATTGCAGCAATTGCTTGCGGCGATGGCCCAAGATTAAAACGTGGCACACCAGTATCGAAAGGCCGCATGGCTCCAGTTGTTAAGAGACAAAGTCATATGACATTAACCATTTCTGATGCTGCCAAAGCTGACAAATCCACAAAAGTTAATAAAGATAAACCTGTAAAAGCAAATAAGGAAACCAAGGAACCAAATGGGACAAAAAGTTAATCCAACAAGTTGGAGATTAAAAATAAACGAGACCTGGAAGTCCCGTTGGTTTGGTGGCGCCAAATATGCTGAAATGTTGCATGAGGATTTGTCAATTCGAAAATACATCACTACTGATTATAAAAGCGCTGCAATTTCCCGGGTTGAAATCGATCGTGATGCTAATAAAATTACTGTTACCATCAAAACTGCTCGCCCTGGTGTTATTATCGGAAAAGGTGGCGCTGGAGCTAGTAAAATCAAAGAAGGAATTGAAAAACTTCTTCGTGGCAGCAAGGTAAAAATCAATATTGAAGAAATCAGAAACCCAGATTCCGATGCCAACGTAGTCGCCCAGAATATTGTCAATCAGCTAGAAAAACGAATGCCTTATCGCCGAGCAATGAAACAAGCAATTGAAAAAGGTATGCAATCCGGTGTTAAAGGAATTAAAATCCAGATTTCCGGACGTTTAAATGGAGCAGAAATTGCTAGGTCAGAAAAAGCTATTGCCGGGCTTGTGCCGCTTTCAACCTTAAAAAGCATGATTGATTACGCATACACACCAGCTCAAACAACATTCGGTGTAATTGGAATTAAAGTTTGGATTTATAAGGGTGATACAGTCAAATATGATATGCACACTGGTCACGAGTCGAAATAAGAAGATTAAAAATCAAAGATTAAATATTAAAAAATTCTCAAATCTTTCATCTTAAAAATTAAATTTTAAAATCATGCTGCTTCCAAAGAAAATGAAACATCGCAAACACCATCGGGGAAAACTTCCTGGCAATGCCACGCGGGGTTTTGAAATTAACTTTGGTTCATTTGCCTTAAAAACCTTGGAACGCGGTTGGATTTCAGCCAGAGAAATTGAAGCTGCCCGCCGAGCGATGACTCGCTATATCAAGCGTGGTGGACAGATTTGGATTAGAGTCTTTCCTGATAAACCAGTAACACTAACATCAGCTGAAACACCTATGGGTTCTGGAAAAGGCGCAGTTGATCACTTTGTAGCTACAGTTAAGCCGGGCAATATCCTTTTCGAAATGGATGGCGTCGCCCCAGAAGTCGCCAAAGAGGCTATGCGTCTTGCAGCTTATAAACTTCGGGTTAAAACTAAGTTTTTGGTTAAGGAATAAGGAATATATATGCAGAAGGAAAGAATTCAGAAAATTATGGCCATGAAAGTCGCCGATCTTGAAAAAGAGCGTGGCGTTTTAGTTGCCGGGATTCTTGGTTTACGCGTAGATATTGCTAACCACAAAACAGGTGGTATCCACAAAATTAAGCAAATGAAACGTGATATTGCACGAATTAATACGGCTCTTGCGATGCGAAAGGAAAATTATGACAAATAAAGAAAACATTGGGAAAATCATTTCTGGAACAGTTGTTTCAACACTTATGAATAAAACGATTGTTGTTGATATTGAACGTTCAAAAACCCATCGCTTGTACGGTAAAAGCTTTAAAGTCAACAATAAAATCAAAGCCAGAAACGAAATTGATGGAATTGTCGTCGGTGACAGCGTTGTTATTGCCGAAACCCGACCAATTTCCAAAAGTGTTTCATTTATCGTTGTTAAAAAAGGAAACAAATGATTCAGCCAGGATCACAATTAATCGTTGCAGATAACAGTGGTGGCAAAATTGTCGAATGTATCACTACGCTTTTCAATTCCAGTAGGGACAAAGCTCATATTGGCCAAGTAATTTCTGCTTCGGTCAAATCCGCAACACCAAGAGCTGGAGTTAAGAAAAAAGA
>JBAXWD010000049.1:0-4706 GCA_037128645.1 Candidatus Berkelbacteria bacterium | reverse complement strand
TTATTCGATCACCCGGAGTTCCATTTCTAACGCCGGAAATTCAGTCAGCGAAAAAATCCGGTTCAGAAATTACGTCATCAACTAAATTATTTTTTGATTTTTGCCCAGCGCAAATTATTGGGGTCACCGGAACAAAAGGCAAGGGAACGACTGCTTCAATAATTAAGGCAATTATTGAGCGGAATTTTCAAGAAATGGCTCAGTCGGCAAAAGTTTATTTGATTGGAAACATTGGGATTGCGCCATTCGAAGTTATTGAAAAAATAAAGCCCGATGACTTAATAGTTTTTGAACTTTCTAGTTTTCAGCTTCAAGATTTAGACAAGTCGCCGCATATTGCAGTAGTTGTTAATTTGGCCGATGACCACTTGGATTATCATCAGACAATTGAGGAGTATAGAGCAACGAAACAAAATATATTGAAGTATCAGAATGAGAGTGATTTTGCCGTTATAAACTCCGATTATCCTGAGTCGAAGAAACTGGCAGAATTCGGTAAAGCCAAAAAATATTATTTTTCATCAAAAGAAAAAATCACGAGTGGTGCCTATGCCAATAAAGACGGCGACGTCTTGCTGGCATTTGATGGGGAAGAGCATAAAATATGTTCGCAAAATGAATTAAAATTAATTGGCCGTCACAACTTAGAGAATATTGCCTCTGCGGCAATCGTCGGCAAGCTGTTGGATGTTTCGGACGAAATTATCAGCCAATCAGTGAAGGAATTTGATGGTTTGCCTCATCGGCTAGAATTTATCCGCGAATTTGATGGCATTAAATTTTATAATGATTCATTTTCTACCAATCCAACACCGACGATTGCTGCCATTAAATCATTTTCTGCTCCGATTACAATTATTTTAGGAGGATCATCCAAGGGCGCTGATTTCTCTGAGTTGGCCGATATCATCAAGTCATCATCGGTAAATAATGTATTAGTTATAGGTATCGAGGGACCAATAATCCGCGAAGCAATTATTAGATCAAGAGCGAAAATCAGCATTTTAAATGGCGGTAACAGCATGGAAGATATTGTTGAAACTGCGGTTAAACATACAGACAGTGGAGGAATAGTATTGCTATCACCGGCTTGCGCATCATTTGGCATGTTCAAAAATTATAAAGATCGAGGTGAAAAATTTAAGCTGGCTGTAAATAATCTATGAATTATTCATACAAAAAAAGGAAAACAGCTGACTATCTTTTGATGATTTTGGTTTTTGCCCTGATTGCTTTTGGCTTGATTATGATTTACTCAGTTTCGAAGTACCTGTCATTGCAAATTACTAACCAGACTAGTGATAAATACTATTTAATTAGACAGCTGGTTTCATTGGGAATTGGTTTGGTAGTTTGGGCGGTATTTCAGGCTATTGATTATAAGTTTTGGCAGAAACACACCAGTAAAATGCTCTGGGTAACAATTATTTTACTTTGCTCCGTGTTCCTTTTTCGCGGAGAAGGCGGATCACGTTGGATTAATTTGTTCGGGTTAGGTTTTCAGCCTTCAGAATTTGCAAAATTATCAATGATCCTTTATTTATCTGGTTGGCTATCTAGCAAAAAAGAATCTGGTGATATTAATGAATCTTTTGTGCCATTTTTATTGTTTGTCGGTGGGGTTTCTCTTCTAATGCTGGTGCAAAAAGATTTAGGAACACTTAGTGTTATTCTTATTATCGCCGCCATGATTTTTTTCGCTGCAGGAGCAAAATTATCAAACCTGGCTATTGGTGGTTCACTAGGCATCGTTCTCACTTGGTTGGCGATAAAAATTGAACCGTACCGAATGCAGCGATTAACAGCTTTTTTAAATCCAGACCAAGGAGCCTTATCTGCAACATATCAAATTAGGAATGCTTTAATTGCTATCGGTTCTGGTGGACTTTGGGGGTTAGGTTTCGGCCAGAGTGTGCAAAAATATCTTTATTTGCCAGAAGCCCAGACGGACGCAATTTTTCCGATTATTGCGGAAGAGTTAGGTTTTTTAAGAGCTGGCGCTGTTATAGTAGTATATGCGATTATTGCTTATCGCGGTTACACCATTGCCAGGAAAGCCCCAGATTCATTTTCCCAGCTTGTAGCAGTCGGCATTACCACCTGGTTAATTTGGCAAACTTTTGTCAATCTTGGCGCCATGATGGCTCTGTTGCCGCTAACCGGTGTGCCACTTCCGTTTATTAGTTACGGCGGCACCTCACTGATTGCTTTTTTGGCTGCAATTGGTATACTGCTTAATATTTCTAAACAAACGGTGGAATAATGAGAAAGAATACAATTTTTCTAGTTGGGGCGGATACGGGCGGTCATGTCGTGCCAGTTTTTGCTTTAGCGGGCGATTTATCAAAAGATAAGAGCACTCGAGTCGTTGTCGTCGGTGTTGGTTCGTCAATCGAAAAAAAGTTCTATTCGAAATTATCCAGTGTCGAATATAAAATTATTACTGCCGGTAAATTTCAGTTTAGAAATGCTTGGAATAATTTTGTTGCAGTTTTAAAATCTGGGGTTGGCTTTTTTCAATCAATTGGATTAATCATAAAATATCGGCCGAAAGTAGTATTTCTTAAGGGGAATTATGCTACTGTGCCGGTGGCTTATGCTACCAGGCTTTTCGGAATTCCGATTCTCGCTCACGAATCTGATGCCATTATCGGTAAGAGCAACAGATTAATTGCCAAATTTGCCAAGAAACTTTTCGTCAGTTACCCGCTTGAAACATTTAATCATCCAGGCAAAAATTTAGTATATTCCGGACCGATTTTGCGCTCCGAGTATAGTAAAAAAATTGAATGGAACCAGAAAAATAAGTTGCCGACAGTTTTGATTCTTGGTGGTAGCCAAGGAGCACATGGGATTAACGAAATAATTTTTGCCGCCTTGAAAGAGCTGGCGTCGGGTTATATTATTATGCACCAGACTGGACCTGCTGATATTCGAACTGCTGAAATTAAAAAAGCTGAGCTGCCAAAGGAAATTGCGGATAACTACCGGCCACTATCATTTGTTGAAGATGATTTTAACGCAATTGCCGGTGCTGATTTAATAGTCTCTAGGTCATCATCATCAATCTTCGAATTCGCGGCTTTTGAAAAACCAACAATTTTGGTTCCTTACCCGTATGCCAGTTTGGATCATCAGATGGCCAATGCCAAATATTTTGTTAGGCATAATGCTGCTATAATGCTTGATGAAAAAGATTTATCGCCGACAATACTTTACTCAGCAATTTCTAAAATATTATCGTCAGAAAAAAGGAAAAAGGAATTGGGCGACAACCTCCGCCAGGCTGTCAGGCCAGGGGGAGAAAAAATTGTCCGAGAAGAATTATTTAAATTCGTGAGGAAATAATGTGGTATCACTTAATCGGAATATCAGGCGTTTCAATGAAGGCGATCGCCCAAATTTTAGAGCAACGAGGCCACAAAGTTACAGGTTCAGATTTGAAGCTATCCGGTCACTCGGCCTCCAATATTGCCGATGATATTGATGCGGTAATTTATACTTCAGCTGTTACCCCGAATTCTGCCGGCTGGGTTGAAATCGAAGAAGCAAAGAAAAAAGGCATCAAATTAATTAAACGTGGCGAAATGCTGGCGCAGTTGGTTAAAGATTACAAAGTCATTGCTGTTTCTGGGGCTCACGGAAAAACTACAACTACCTTAATGATCGGTTTGACATTAATTAAAGCCGGACTTGATCCGCTAATTATTGTCGGCGAGGATGTCGCAAATTTTGGCGGTGTGGTTAGATTTGGCTCTGGTGAGTGGGCTATTGTTGAAGCTTGCGAATATGACAGAAATTTTCTTAATTTTTATCCGAACATTACAGTTATCACGAATATTGAAGAAGAGCATTTAGACCACTACCCCGGTGGGTTGGCGGAAATTGAGTCAACATTTGCTAAATTTGCCTCGCAGACTGTTGATGGGGGAACGGTAATTTTTTGCGGCGACGACAAAAATGCGTCTGATACGGTAGAAAAAATTGAGAATAAAAAATTAGAAATCATTAAGTATGGCCTAGGCGAAACTAATGACATTAAAAATTTGCCGTTCGAGTTATCAATCCCCGGAGATCACAATCGGCGAAATGCGTTGGCAACAATTGCTGTTGCCAAGGTTTTGAATATATCGGAAGATGTAGTCGAAACAGCAATTTCTGATTTTCATGGAGCCAATCGTCGGTTTGAAATTAAAGGTGAAAAAGACGGTGTCTTAGTGATTGATGATTACGGACACCATCCGACTGAGATTGCGGCCTTGCTTTCCGGTGTCAAAGAAAAATATCCGAAGAAAAAAGTTATGGCAGTGTTTTGGCCACATCAATATCGGCGAACAAAAGATTTGCTAGAAAAGTTTCCCGCGGCTTTTGTCGATGCAGACAAGGTAATTATTAAAGAAATATTTTTCGTCCCGGGTCGTGACATAAAACTAGATGTCTCCGGTAAAGATATTGTTGACTTAATAAATAATGTGGATGAAGGCAAGGCAGAGTTTATTGATAGCGACACAGAAATAGTAAAGAAATTAGAAGAAAGTCTAACCCCAGATTGGGTTTTGGTAACTGTCGGAATTCCTCCAGTCTACAAAATTGCCGATGCTTACTTAGGAAAGGGAACATGTTAAATATCGATGAGCTCCGAGAAAATCTCGGCCCCAAGTTGGAAGAAAACGTGCTTTTGCGGGATTTTACTTCAATGGGAGTCG
>JBAXWD010000048.1:0-4737 GCA_037128645.1 Candidatus Berkelbacteria bacterium | reverse complement strand
GAACTGGATTAAGTGCAAAAAGTGCGGCAAAAAGGCCGAAGTTCCTTTTGAACCAAAATCTGAAAATATTCTCTGTGAAGATTGCTTCAATAAAGAAGTCGTAAAACGCAACGAAAAAATCTACGAAAAAGGATTAACCCTCCCGGAGTAGTTTTGGTTTTGTCATTGCGAGGAGAGAAGCGACGAAGCAATCTAAATCATTATAATTAATGGCTTGCGAGCCATTTTTTGTTTTGCAAAATGTTTTTCTTTTGATATAAGTAATTCAGGGCGAAAATCCGACCAGGAGGCAATCCAATGCTGCTCTGCGATAGCTACACCAACCCCAAGAACCCGACGCTGTACGGCTGTGCTTGTCGCCGTGATGTTGCCCGAGCGATTGAGATGATCAAGGCGGGCACTGATCTTGAGGCCTCGGGTGAATCCGGCCTGACCGCGCTACACTATTCAGCCTGGAAGAATCTGGCCGAACTGGCTACAGAGCTACTCAATGCCGGTGCCAACATCAACGTGCCTGCCAATTGCGGCACAACCCCGCTTCATCTTGCCGCGTTTTACGGCCGCTTGGAAATGGCCAAGCTTCTTCTCGACCGTGGGGCCGTGATCGACTCCAAATGCGAGAACGGCGCTACGCCGCTCAAACTCTGTTGCGTAACAGCCTACCCCGAAGTTCTCGCCTTGCTGCTGGAGCGTGGGGCCAACCCCAACTGCGTGACCACCGGTGGCGAGACGATCCTGATGGAGATGTGCCAGGCTGGGCAGGCAGCCAATGTTCGCCTGCTCCTAGACCATCAGGCCGACCCCAATGTCGGCCGCGACGGGTACGGGTTCACTTGCCTCCACTGGGCAGCATATTACGGCTACGAGAAGATTGCCCGAATGCTCCTGAAGCGTGGGGCTGCGCGGGATGTTTTGTCAGTTAACGTCCCACTGGGTGATGGCTCCGTCTTGATCATCCCAAAGGGCTTCAGGAACCTCACTCCCGCCCAGTTGGCCAGTGACAAGAAGCATCCACGCACTGCAAAGCTGATCAACAGCTGGTCGTGATCGTTTCCGGTCACAATAACCAAACATCGCCTGCCGTTCGTGGCAGGCTTTTTTTATAATGTCATTCCTGCGAAAGCAGGAATCTTTAATTAGGAGTGGATCCTCGAATCAAGTCCGAGGATTACGTGCTAAAAGATCGCAGTATAAGTTCCTTTGGTCACGAAGGAGAGTACACGAATTATTGGCTCCATAAATCGGACTAAGAATGGAAAACCAAAAACATTACTGGCTATTATTAAAGCAAAAAGAATTATCGGACCATAGCGTTCGAAAGTCATTCTGGCATCAAAACTAATGAATTGAAAAATTACCTTCGAGCCATCGAGCGGCGGAATTGGAATGATGTTAAAAGCAATTAAAACTAAGTTCATTTCCAGCACCAGCTCAATTGCCGTTAACCATAAATTTGAATCAATTGCGACGTGATTCATGGTAGCAATGCGCAGCGGAATTCCAAGAATTAATGCGAATATTAAATTTGCAGAAACTCCAGCTAATGCGACCTTGACTTCATCAGCGTCAGATTTGAGATTTGACGGATTGTATGGCACCGGTTTGCCCCAGCCAAAACCAGCTACCAATAGAAACAAGGTCCCCAGAGGGTCCAAGTGTTTAAATGGATTTAATGTCAGCCGTCCAAGTTTTTTTGCCGTCGGATCGCCCAAATAATTGGCCATCCAGGCATGCGCGAACTCATGGACCGTGATTGCCAAAAGCAAACCAACAATAGCTGCTATGGCAAAAAATGGCGAAGAAATTAGATTAAGTAGAAACATCTTGAAAAAAAATATTAAAAGTGTTAAGATACACAAGTATTATAGCGAAAATAACATAATATTTCTAGGATTACTATGGCCATTTGCTCAATCTGTGGAAAAGCCAAGGTTGTCGGCTCGAATGTTTCCCATTCGCAACGACACACCAAACGTCTTTTCAAACCAAATCTACAAAAAGTTAACGGTACAGTTCTCTGCACCCGTTGTTTGCGTACCGCTGTCAAAGAAGACAAGTAAATCGCTCAGCAATCTGCGATTAGATTTTGAGCGATTTTTTTGTTGGTCGGGGTGACCTGACTTTCACGTCGCTATCGCTCCCTAAAAACCCATGGTTTTTAGTATTTTCCTCTACGGGAAACGCCAGGTTTCCCGACCCTTTCCTACTGTTCTGCGTCAGGTGAAAAATTATATTGGTCGGGGTGACCTGACTCGAACAGGCGACCTCACGCACCCCATGCGCGCGCGCTACCAACTGCGCCACACCCCGTAAATGTTCTACCCGCAAGCCCCGGCGCCAGAGCAAAGCTCGGTACGGGGTAAATAAATTGGACTAGTATTAAAAGTGGGTGCCTCAGCACCAAGACCACGGTCCTGGGCAATATTGAGCCGACCTTTCCACACCCGAAGATGCAGATCAGCGTCCCACTTAGCCTTTCGGCGACGCGGGATCCCGACGTTAAAAAAATTGTGGTCCAATTTAATAAATCGAGTAGAACGCTTCTATAC
The DNA here is from genome assembly GCA_037128645.1 of Candidatus Berkelbacteria bacterium. GTDB lineage: Bacteria > Patescibacteriota > UBA1384 > XYA2-FULL-43-10 > CAINNR01 > CAINNR01. The sequence goes on along the minus strand of JBAXWD010000048.1, from coordinate 2,188 downwards.
TAGCAAATTTGAGAAAAAAAATCCTGGCTAGTATTTCTTATAAGTTTGAACTAGAATTAGAATATTAACAATTAATTGAGAGTAAGAGGATAAAATGGAAGTTGATCAAATTAGAAACCGAATCGCCGAGCTAGAAAAAAATCAAAAAGAAATTAAAGCCGCCAAAGATGCCATTAAACAGCAACTCGAAAATGATTTGGAATATGTTCAAGCTCGCGAAGAAGCAAAGACGGCCAATATCAAAAAGAAGCAAGTAAAAGATACAATTCTAAACCTGCCAGAAAATCAAAAATACGTTGAGGAAATTAAAAACAACACTCAAGACCTTAGTGTTCTAAAGGATATTCTCTCGGCTGAACTTTTGGATTTTTATCAAAAATCCAACAAAGAAGAATTTCTAGATTCAGAAGGAAAAATTCGCAAATTTAAAATTGGTGCCACCTTGGTTAAAGGCGCCGAAAGATACGACGAACAGGGTGGGTTCGGTCAGAGCATTAAAGGCGAATAATGCACAAGCGAGGGGTAAAAAAACTTGAAAACTATATAGGCTTGGGTAGCGCCGATGTGCACATACACAGTAATTTTTCTGATGGCCGACCAACAATTGAACAAATTCTGGAATATGTTCAAAATTACACCGACCTGGACGTTATCGCCATTACTGATCACGATACTATTGAAGGCGCACAACTGGCGGTAAAAATCGCAGAAAATAATAACTACCGTTTTGATGTTGTTGTTGGCGAAGAAATATCCTCGAAACACGGCCATATTCTTGGCCTTTTTTTGAAGGAAGCAATTAAACCTGGGCACTCGGCCCACACAACTCTGGAGCAAATCCACAAGCAAGGCGGAGTTGCTATCCCCTCTCATCCTTTTATGCACACCAATTTTAATGACCCGACGCAAGCAACTATGGATGGCATTGGCGCCAAACAATTAATAAGCAATAAATATTTAATAGATGCGGTTGAGGTTGTAAACGGGACACCAACTTTGGCCGATGAAAACCTGGCCGCATCAGCGCTGAATAAGACTATGCTTTTTCGCGGCGAAACCGGCGGATCAGACGCCCATATTGTTGAGGCAATTGGCCGAGCATACACGGTTTTCGAAGGCAAAACGGCTGCCGATTTAAAACGGGCGTTAAAAAACCACCAAACTAAAGCAATTTACGGAACTTGGTCAGTTCTGGCCCTGATAAAATATTTGTTTTTCTATATTCCTCTTGGCCTGCGCCTAACTTGGCATACGTTGATTAGAGATTTGGGGTTGTAAAAACCGGCTTTGAAATTAAAAGAGCGGCGGTCCTGGGGACCACCGCTTTTGTTCTTGCCCGCGATCGAAGGCGCTAGTTCCCGCCAGTGAACGGGGCATTCGAGTCGCCGATCAGCGGAGACATACCATCCCAGCGCTCAATCAACGTGTTGCGTAGCTCTAACCGCTTCAGCTCAATCGCTTGTTCGCCTTGCTGCGACTTCTGCTGGTTCTCGTCCGCTTCGCGCCGGGCGTTAGTCAACATTGTCTTGGCGTCAATCGAGCTTTGACGCAGCTTAATCCGCTCGGTGTTGAGCTGCGTTTGAGAGGCCAGGCGTTCCTGGATCTTAGCATCGTAGTCCTGAGTGTACACCTGGCGAATGGACACATCGTCAACAGTGATGCCGTAGTAGCTGAGCGGCCCGCCGATCACACGCCTGACCTCAGGGCCAAACTTCGAGCGGTCCTTGCTGATTAGGTCGAAGATCGACGACTTGCCTGCCACTACGCCAGCTCCCCAAATCGTCGTCCAGCGGATGACGCTGGCCTGAATCGCATCCAGATCGCTGGTGCCGAAGCTCTTGAAGGTCTTGACCACGTTCTCCGGATCCACATGGTAGGACACCATGACGTCAACCGGGATCTTGGCGCCTTCGAGTGTCGAGACACGGATCGCGTCATCGCGCTTCTGCTCGCCTTCCTTGTCGCTGTAGCAGTAGAGCGCGTTGTGGATCGAAGTCGGGTAAGTGATCAACTTCTGATGGATCCCGACGTAGATCACCTGAGGCTTAACCAGTGTGTCCGAGATGCCGGTGACCGCGTCAAAGCGGATGCCCACGTTGGCAGGCGGGATCTGTTTCCATCCGCAGCCTGTCATTGACGCAACGACCACGGCTACAACCAACAGCAGCAATGCCTTCTTCCTGTTACT
>JBAXWD010000047.1:0-4820 GCA_037128645.1 Candidatus Berkelbacteria bacterium | reverse complement strand
GGTGTAAATCTGGGTGGTGGAAACATTGGCATGTCCTAGTAGCGATTGGACTGATCGCAAGTCAGCGCCGTTAATTAAAAGATCTGTAGCAAAAGTGTGGCGAAGAGTGTGCGGAGAGACATGTTTGGAAATGCCGGCGGCCTTGGCGTATTTAGCAACGATTCGCTCGATTGACCGAACGGTTAAGCGATCTCCACCAAGCTTATTTAGAATTAGTTCCTCAGTGTCGCCGATTAATTTAATATAAGTTTCCAAAATTTGGTGGGCGGATTCGGAGAGAAAAACAACTCGGACTTTTCCGCCTTTACCGCGAACAGGGATTTCATCACGTTCCAAATTAATATCGCCGACGTTTAAACGGGCTAATTCTGAGACTCGCAGGCCGGTGGAGAACAATAGCTCTAGAATTAACCGGTCACGCAAACCTTTGAAGCTGGAAATGTTCGGCATTTTGATTAACTGGATAATGTCAGTAGCTTCCAAGAATTCAACTTTGCGTTCTTCTGATTTAGCTAAGACAACTTTTTGTGGGGCGAGCGAAGCAATTCCTTTGCCGGCAAGAAAACCAAGAAACGCTCGTAGGGTTATTATCGAATAATTTTGGGTTGATCGTTTTAGCGGGCGGCCTGACTTATCAGATAGGCGGTTTAAATACAGCCGGTACTCCTTAACGGCGTCTTCGGTGATCATTTCTGGTTTGAATTGTATTTCCGGTTTTGTTTCCAAGCTGTTAGCTGATAGCTGATAGCTATTAGCTTCAAATTCTTGCAACCACTGCAAGAATTTGCTCAGATATCGGTCGTAATTTGAAACTGTTAAAAGGGATTGGCCCTTTTCCAATTCAGTGTATTCCAAAAATTCACGTTTTAGGTTCCAGAGATCAGACATAAGTTCATAAAGTTACAAGTTCTTAAAGTTCATAAAGTGCAATGAGCTAGATCTATTGAATAGTTATTCCTTGTGCCCACAGGGTCAGCTTCGCAAGACTTTACAAACCTTATAGACTTTATAAACTTGCAACCCGTTCCTATTCCTCGGATATTGACATTTTGTAGCGCTTTGCAAGTTCGTATCTAACAACTCTTCGATCTGAGAATGGTTCAAAAGTGTTTTCGCCCACGGCCATAACTTCTTCTGCACCTTTACCGGTAATGATAACAACGTCGCCGCGTGCTGCCATGCCAATTGCTTTTGAAATTGCCTCATGTCGATCTAGTATTTTCCAATAGTTAGTGTTTAGCCGCCATTTGCCTTTTTTGCCTTTGAGAACCCCGATCGCTACAGCGTCCATTATTTCTAGCGGATCCTCGTCGTAAGGATCTTCGTTGGTAACAAATATTAAGTCCGCAAATTTTCCCGCCAAGGCTCCCATGATTGGCCGCTTGGTTTTGTCTCGCCGCCCAGTGGCACCCAGCACGGCAATAATTCTGCCGCCTCGTTTTGCCATTGACTGTTTAATTGTTTCGTAAACGTTTTTGAGTGAGTCGGCGTTGTGAGCGTAATCCACGATGACTTCAAAATCTTGTTTGGGTGAAATTTTAATTCTCTCCATTCTGCCGGGAACGCCAGTAACATTTTCGAGACCTTTCTTGATGTCATCAAATGAAATTTCACAAGCAATACCAATGCCAATTGCCGCTAAGGCGTTAGAAATATTGAACATCCCGGGAATTTGTAAGTCAATTGTTGTTTGATTTCCGCCATAAACCGCAGTAAAAATTGACCCGGTTGGGCTTTCCAGAATTTTTCTAGCTACCAGGCCATTGTCAGCCGGTTTTTTTACTGAGTAAAAGATCTGCTGCTTATTTTTGGCGTCAATAAAAGTTTGGGCGACAGTGTCATCAATATTAATAATTGCGGTAGCGGCTGGGTTGTCTTTAAAAACTTTTAGTTTAGCCTCGATGTATTTTTCCTTTGTGCCATGATAATCAATGTGGTCATGAGAAATGTTGGAAAAGACCAAAATATCAAAATTTATTCCCCAAACCCGGTATTGGTCAATTGCCTGGGAGGTGGTTTCCAAAATGGCATATTTACAACCGGCGGCTATGGCTTTTTTGAGAAAATTATTAATCACCGCAGTAGGCGGGGTGGTTACCCACTTGGATTTGTCGGTGTGCATAGTCACAACATCGCCAATTTTGGTGTTGATGGTGGTTTCCATAGCGTTTTTTTCGCCAGCGGCATCCAAAATCGAGGCAGTTAAGTTAGCAATGGTGGTTTTGCCTTTGGTGCCGGTAATGCCAATGATTTTAATTTTCTTTGACGGATTGCCGGCAGAAAAATTCGCCCAGTTGGCCTGGAGTTTGTGATATTTATTTTTTGTTGATTGGGACAAAAGTTTTGATAGTGCTCGCTTCATCTTCGAATTTTCTCCGCTAGTTTAAATAATTTATATTTGATCGGTGAAAAAATCATATCCCAGCTTCCAATGGCCGTAAATTCAGTTCCGCCGAATTGTTTTTTAAATCTAGTGACGCCGGCCCAAGGGTGTTTTTCATCATCGGTCGGCGCAATGCCAAACATGTCGTAATATTTGCAGCCTCGTTCTTTGGCCAATTGTATTATTTTCCAGTGAAGTTTGTAGGGCGCCATTTTTTCTCGCTGTTCGTCGCTAGATCCGCCAAATAAGTAGGTGCAAGTTTCCTTATAAAACACTATGATCGCTGAGGCAAGAATTCTATTGCTCGATTGCTCGATTGCTCGATTGTTGTTCGTAAGTTCGGAATCCGTTAGTAATTTGGTAGGGGCAACTGCTCTGAACACTTGAACATATTCCTTCGCTGATAGGTTGTCAACATGGGTTTGAAAATAGGCAATATTGCGGTGGGTAATTTTTTGCCGTTTGGCCATAGACTGATATAGTTTGTAAAAATCTTCAACGTTGCCATTTTCTATTTTGATGTCATTTTTCTCAGCAACCTTAATATTGTACCGGCCCTTCTGTTTCATCTGAGCCAATATATCGTCTTCTGATTTTGTCAAATCAATCAGCAATGTGTGCTCAGGTTGCATTTCCTCGAATGCTTTAGTGTAACCAGATTCTGCAGGATTAATATCGCCTTCAGCTTCATCGGCCGACTCCATGCGGTAAAAAATGGCTTTTTCATCCACGGCAATTTTTTTAATTTGATCAAGAAAAATCTTTTGCATCGCCATTTTGGTCTGATCACGGCTCATCATTGGAGAGTAAAGCATCGACCCAAGTAGTGGAATTTTCTTTTCCAGGACAAGAATGTCAAAAACTCGCCAGCTTTTTTGCCAGCCAGTTTTTAATTTGAAATCTTCCCACTCTTTGGTTTGAAAAATCGTTGCCACGTTATCAAGATTAAAATTTTAAGACTAAAGATTAAAAATTCTTAAATCTTTAGTCTTCCATCTTTAAGCTCTCTTATTTCAATCTAGCAAATTTGGCTGATAAAAAAAAGCGGTGCAACTATTGCACCGCAAGCGGCTCATCGTCCTCCTCCTCGCTCGGCAACTACCTGCTGTGTCTTGGCGTCATCTCCGCGGGAAAGGCCAGGTAGTAGATCGCCTTGGCTAACCGCTCAACGATGTACTTGAGCGGCAATCGGAACTTGCTGGAGCAAATCCGGATCCACTTCCCGTACAGACGTAGGAAAAGGACCCCGATCCCTAGTAAGTGCCAAAAGTCGCTAGTAGCGACAATCCGGCAATCACCGAGACTGATGTCGTGCTGGGCCATATTGATGACCGTCATCGGCACGTTTTCCCGAGTAATTAACGAGTTGTTCTCACAAATCGTTTCCGGGTAGCGCGGGAACTGGCCCTGCGCCTGCCACCACTCGTTCATTAACTCGGCGGCTGGTCTAGTCTGGCCCTTCTGCTGGTTGAACAGGCCACCGGTGAAGATAACAATGTCAACAGGGTGGGTCAAGCAGTAGTCGCGTGCCGCCACTAAGTTGGCGATAGTGCTTGGCATCAACTTAGCTTGCACATCGAGACTAAACACGATCAAGACGTTTTTCAACCATATCACCCCTTGTGGGTGCGGAAATCAGTGGAATGGTGTGATACTAACATAAAGTACCAATAATGTCAATTGCTTGGGCTAGAAATCGGCGTTGATTTCTGCTAACATTAGTCAGATGAAAAGCGAGATCAAAAGTAACTACACGGATTTATAACACGGAAAAAACGCGGATGGAAAATAAAGAAACTACAATCCTTGCAATTGAAACCAGCTGTGATGAAACAGCGGCGGCTGTGATTGGTGTTGAAAATAGCAAGCCGATTATTTTGTCCACTGTTATTAGTTCGTCAGCGGACCTGCACGCTAAAACTGGTGGAATTGTGCCGGAGGTTGCTAGCCGAGCACAAATGGAGGCAATGATGCCTGTTATTGAGCTAGCGCTCAAACAGGCAAATTCAAAATTTAAAATTCAAAATTTAAAATTACGGAATCGGAATTCTCAAAACCCAGATATTGAAAATTCTAAATTGAAAATTGAAAATTCCAGCTTGCTGGATGATATTACTCATGTTGCCGTTACTAATGGCCCAGGCTTGATTGGTTCGCTTTTGGTTGGTTTTAACGCCGCAAAAACCATTGCTTATGCTAGAAAATTGCCCTTCATCCCAATCAATCACATTGAAGGGCACATATACTCGGCGTATGCCGAGTCAAATCCTAAATCCGAAATTCTAATTTCTAAACAAATTCCAAATTCCAAATTCCAAAATAACAATTTAGCAATTGAGCAATTGAGCAATAATTCAAAATTTCCTATTTTGGCATTAACCGTTTCTGGCGGACACACATCGCTGACCGTGATGCGGGACCACGGACTATATGAAAC
>JBAXWD010000046.1:0-4855 GCA_037128645.1 Candidatus Berkelbacteria bacterium | reverse complement strand
AATGACGTCCTCCCCGCACTCACCGCATTGGCATGCCGATCGTACGGGGTTTCCTGGCTCCGCTACTCATGAGAATTCGCTGGCATCTTCGCCAATATCAAAAGAACCTTGTTTCTCTATGTATTTTTTGATCTGTTGTTCGTTAAGTCCGACCGTTGAGACGAAATATCCGGCTCCCCAGAGATTTCCGTCCTGGTAGATTTTATCGATGTATCTAAATTTCTTTCGCAGATAAACGCTTGTCATGGTTTTCATGGTTTGTACAGCAAAAGAAATCTGGTACTTTGGTGGGATTTCTATCAGCATGTGGACATGATCTTCTCCGGTATTGATTTTGTGTATGTACCAGTCCGGAAAGCGACGCTGGACTTTTTTCAAACCATTGATGAGCTCAGGTTGCACATACTTTTTTAGAATCTTGCGCCGGTATTTCGTACCGAATACCAGATGATATTCAATTTGATAAACACTATGGTTTAGTTTCCGAATTCTCATGGTTACAGCTTACCAAAGCCAGGAAGCTTTGGTAAGAACGGTATCATTCATCCCCGCACGCGCAACTGGGTCTTTCTATGTTTTCTTGATTCATGGGGCAGGAAACTCCGCAAACCCTGCACGTACGGGGTTTCCTGATGAAATAAAAAAAGCCTCCGATTTCTCGAAGGCTTTTTTCTATTTGACAGGACGATTATCCCCCTAAATAATTTTCCCTATAAGCCTCATTTCATTCGGCTTTTAACGCCTTGTGGTGCCCAAGGGCACACTATCACATCTTGTTATAAGTCGATTAGACGAATCTGCGAATGACCAACATTGATCCAGCTGACAGAAGAATTGAGGCGACAGCGGCGATTGGGAGGCTGTCTGCGCCGGTTCGTGGAAGTGGAGCTGAGGCAACAACGACTGGGGCTTTGACTGTGGTAGAAGCGGTATCGGAAATTGTGACGTTGTTATCAATGAGATTGGCAGTATTGGTCAAAACTGTGTTAGCGGCAATTGTTGTGGCGGAGATAGCTTTTAGCTTAATATAGCCAGTATCTCCAGCAGCAACAGTATCCAGCATTACACCGTCAGCAACGATTCCGTCTGGCATGGTATGTTCTTGGCCACCATTGACTGAAAGAATGGTTGTGCCAGGAATATAAGCGACGCCAGCAGGCAAAATGTCGGAGAATTTGACTAAGTCGGCTGGGCCATTACCAGTGTTAGAAAAAGAAATCATATACTCTAGTGTATCGCCAGCTGTTGCAGTATTACTTTCGACGAAGTTTAATTCGTTGATAGTGAAATCGCGAACAGTTTTGCTAATGTGAAGAATTGGAGCAATTGGAGGAGGTGTTGGGATAGAAATCGTAACCAAAACCGTATCACCGTAGATGTTATACAGTTTGTGATCGAAGTCATATCCTGAGGCAGGATTGTTTGGTAGCGGATCCATGACCTTGACAGTGAATGTTCGCTCGACAGTTTGATCTGGAGCAATGTCCACTGCGTCGTATTGGATTTGCTTGGAATCATTTCCAGTCAATCCCGTATCAACAACATGTCCACCGTTTGAAGCGGAAATAAAGTTTGATTCCTGTAGAACATCGTTGACACCGTCTTTAATAACATGGTTATTGGAAACGGCATCGCCGATATTTTTGGTAATCAAAGTATATTCGATTGTATCACCTGGCTTAGCATCAAGCGCTTCAACTTCGCCGCTTTGTGCTGAAACTTGACCAGTTGTTAAATTCTTGGCACTTTTGTTTTTGATCAGGTTTGGCGCAGCAGTTACTTGCAACTTTACCTGAGCGGTGTCAGAATCTGAAATCGCACCAGAAGAAATAGTTGCTGTATTTGTAACAGTTTTGACGGCACTGATACTTGTTGGAGCTTTGGCTTCAAAAGTAATAACATCGTCTTTACCGGCCCCAGCCTGAAGATTACCAGCAGTCCAACCGCCAGCAAAAACTAGCGCAGCATTGGCATCGGTAACATTGTCAAAAGTACTTGAACCGTCGCGAGCAATTTTCATTGATCCCGGGACGAAGGTCAAATCGGCTGGCAACGCGTCTTTAACTTTAAGATTATTAGCTGTAGCGTCGCCAGTATTGGTTGCATCAATTTTGAATTCAACCACTTCAGACTTCGCAGCATTTGTTAACTCAACAAAGTTTGTTTCACCAGCGGTGACATTACGAACTGTTTTATCAACACTGAGTGCAACATTGGTAATCGGGGTAGCTTTGAAATCGAAGGTAACATAGCCTGCGAAGTCCCAACAACCTTGAATACCACCAATGTTTATACCCGCGTCATCAATTGAATTACCAGTCTGACCATTTGGCAAGGCTGACTCTGAATTCATGGCAGCATCATCTTGAGCGGATGTTCCGTTGCCAGGATACCATTTAACTGAACCTGGAACCAACGCAAGGCTTGCGTCTTTGTCCAAATTTACAGTTAAACCAGATAGTCCAACAACTTGACCGTCGACGATAGTGTCAGTGACGGTTGCGGCGTTATCAGCAGAAATTGAAGCTGATAGAGTCGCAGCCTTATTAGTTGTCTGACTTGGAATAGTAACTTTGATCGTAGTATTCTCGGCCGTAGTGTCAACCATACCATTGTGATAATAAATCAAGCCCTGGTAGGTATCGCTAGCAGTTCCGGAAATCGGATCTTTCCAAACTGTGTCACCGGCAGTTAAGTTTGCTCCACGAAACATTTCATAGTCACCGGAGAGAAAGTTAAATCTCGGTTCGGTAGCTGAAATTTTTGTGAAGGCAAATGCTCCCTGTGATACGATTGCGGCGATTCCCAAAATACCTAGTATATACTTGGCTTTTGGCTGCATCCGCTTAAGAAACTTTTTGAATCTGTTCATGTGAGTCCCCGTTCAATTATGAGTAATAAATTATCAATGAGTAGCAGGTGCTGTCGGAGCGGTAACGTTAATGACAGTAATTGCTGTATCAGAAATCTGTGCTACACCAGTTGCCCAAGTATAACCAGTATTGGTTGCGTTGAATCCACCAATTGGCGGACAGCCGAAGACTGTACCTTGCAAAGTGATAGTTTTTTGTGCGCCTGGAGCCAAATCACCGATTAAAAGTCCAGCAGAAGTGATTATTTGATCACCAACAGCGACACCATCAACTTTGGTGGTACCAGGAATATAATTTACATACATCGGCAAAATATCTTTGACATACACACCGGTGACGGCGATATTACCAGTATTTCTAACGATAATTCTATATGACTCAGTATCACCAACTTTTGCAGTGTTCTGTTCAACCCAGCTTGTACCGTTTGAAACTGTTTTTGCGATAACTAAACCACGGTTGGCGGTAACTGTAACTTTGGCTTGGTCCATGTCTTTTTCAACTCCAGCTTGATAAACTCGAGCTTGATTATTTAGCGCCCAAGTACCTGCAGGAATGTCAGAATCAACATGTGCTCGGTAGGTGATGAAATCAGCATTTGCTTCACCTGGAAGCATATCAGGAAGTGCAATTCCAGTTGAGAACAAAGTATCAGACTGTTTCAAACCTTCTGGATGATCTTTAGTATAAAGGTAAGTTGTTCCTGTCTCATAGGTCATATGAGTAGGCAAAACGTCTTTAACAGAAACTTGTGCAGCAGTAACATCGCCGTCATTTCTAACGCCAACATTGTAAACTGCGCTGTCGCCAGGATTGGCAACAATTTCGTCATGCCAAGTAGTTTCACCTGGATGAGCTACCTTTTTATCCAAAACCAAAGTTGACTGGCCTTTAATATCAGCTAAGAAAGTAACATAGCCTGAATACTGCCAGCAACCCTGAATGTCGCCGATGTTGATACCGGAGGCGGAAACAATTCCGTCTGGTAAATCTTGACCGGTAGCGGAGCCATTTGGGAACCATCGTGAAGTTCCTGGAACATAAGTGATTCTACCGTTTGTTGGAAGGTTGATTGTTGCACCAGTTTGGCCAACAGTGACACCGTCAACAACAGTATCTTGAATGTAAGCTGTTTCTGAAGACCAAAGGTAACTTGTAGCCTTTAGCTGTGTTCCCTGGTCAACAGGCAAATCAACACGAAGAGTCGTGTTGTGGGCGGTAGTGTTTAACATACCGTTGTGGTAATAGAAAAGAAAGGCAACTCTGTCGCCAATATTGGCGTTGATTGGGTCGCCCCAAGTAGAATCGGTAACCTTGCCGACTCGCAACATTTCTGAGTCACCAGTCAGGAAGTTGAATCTTGGTGTGCCAGTAGCATTAGCAGACTGCTTTGCTTGCAAACCAAAAACTCCTGCAACAAGTGTTGCAGCTACGGCTACAGTTGTAACCATTTTCTTTCTGTTTGTAACGAAACCTTTGATACTTCCCCCAACCTTTGCAAACATTTCCCCTATTTTCATTTTTGTCCTTTTCTCCCAGCAGCTTTTTAATAAAACTTTACTTAATTAATAACTTAAATTGAAACTTGTATTAACACTAATATATACCATGTTAATTTTTGTTTGTCAATAGCAATTGTCATTGCGAGTAAAACGCGGCAATCTAATCATTGATTTTATTCCAAATCTGCAACGATTTGTAGACTTGGATAAATCTGGGAGAGCCTCGGTGAAGAGGCGCTCCCAGCGGAACTCTGTGCCGTTTGCGTGGCTACAGTGTGCTCGGGTCCACCGGGTCGGCCTGGTGCGGATCGTCGGGATCCGGCATGTGTGGAGGAGTCGGTGGCTCCCCGGGATCCGGAGTGATGACCCCGTGATCCGGCGGCGCCGGCGGGGGTGGTCCAACGCCTGGGGGAACGGAGTCTCCGCCCGGCACCACTGGGGTGCTCGGGTCATGGGGAGGTACATTCACCTGGGGCGAGC
>JBAXWD010000045.1:0-4941 GCA_037128645.1 Candidatus Berkelbacteria bacterium | reverse complement strand
GAAACCCCGTACGATCGGCATGCCAATGCGGTGAGTGCGGGGAGGACGTCATTTATTAGGTCAATTATTCGGTAATATTAATATCACTTATTCGGCCAACAAGTTTCCAGCTGCCGTCAACATTGGCATAGCCATCAACCCTGTAGATTCCTGGTTCGGTAACTTTATCATTACCATGCATATAATATGTAGAGCCTTCAGCTGTGCTGCTGGCGCCATCGGTAATTGAATCAGCGGTTGATGAATATTTCTGAGTTTTGTTATCTGAATTGCAGACCTCAATTAAACCCTTGGTGCCAGTGATAAACCCGCCATCGGATTTTTCGATGTGAAAGAAAACATCTTCTCCTATTTTGGCATCTAAGCTTTTAATAGAGAAAGTTCGTGTTCCATCATCTGCGGTTCCGGAGTAATCAACCGGCTGGGCGAACATTGTGAATTTGTAGTTAGAAATTGTAGTTGGGGCATCAGAGGCAGTTGATGTACATGAAACTAATCCACCAGAAGAAGATACACTGGACGTCGAAGAACTTGTAAAAACTCCAGCAAATACCAAAATTATCGGTAAAACTATCCAAACAATAAATAATATCCAAAAAAACCAAATAAATTTCAGAAAAAACTTGGTAAAAAAGTAGAGCAATAACAAGATAGCCCACAAAACTAAAAAAATCCAAAACCAAAGCGCAAAGCCAATTTTAACCACAAGCAGAATCAATGTAATTAAGGCCAAAACCAGCAAGACAATCTCTAGAACACCAAACTTTCTTTTAGTTTCCATAACTCCTCCCTGAATTAATTATCATTATTTACATTAATAATTTCAATTTGGTTATTTCCCAAATCAATTATGTATTGGTTATCGGTTATAAGAACTTGTTTATAGCCCAAAACGTATGAATTTTTCATAATTTCATCCAGGTAGGATTTTTTGAAACTATCCGAGCCCCAATGTGGTTGGGCGACAATATCCGTTATTCCTAAACCCTTGAAATCTGTCATCCCTTGCACTTTGGTCAATTCAATCTCTTCACGAGAGAAGTAGATATCTGGTCCGGCAACCATCGAACCGGCCGAAGATCCAATATATACTGCACCGCCATCAACAAACTCCTTGACCAGTTCAATACTGTTAGATTTTTGTATCATATACAGCAGATGAAATGTATTTCCGCCGGCCACAACAACACCGTCAGCTTTCGACAAAGCTTCGTTAACCTGTTCTTTTGTTTTGCCGGTAAAAGTAAAATCAGTTAGCTCAAAGCCGAGATCAGTCATTCTCTCACGGTCAAGCCGCAACCACCAAAGATCACCATCTTCGACTTCCGACGCGGTAGCAACATACAAAAACCTTTTGACTTTTGGGTCTAAATGTTTAGCCAAATCCTTGGCCACAGTTTGCAGGCTTGAAGTTAGAAATATATTTGCCATTATGTAGACTCCAATTTCTTATTCACATCTGCCAGATTCATATCGGCTAATACTTAATTTGTGGCCCAAACTTCCATGGAAATGTCTTTACCAAACCAATCCGGCGGTAGAAAACTGGCCCGCAATTCATTGTTTGGGAATTCAACCTCAACAGATACAAAGCCTTCAAGTGGGCCATGATAAAAATCGATTTCAGCAACTAAGTTCTTATCTAGTGGATAGTATATGCGAGTTTTTGTGATTGTCTTAGTTCTAAGAGGCCACAAAAGGTCAAATTCTTCTTTTTTTATTTCAACTTCAGTTTCCTCGACTCTGCTTAAGTCACTTGGGTTAATTGGAACTTTCTTGGTGATTTTTAGCAGGCCTCCTTCATTGCGAATTCTTAGTGGTGATGGCAAATCAGAAAAGTATCCTTGCTCAATTTCTTTTTTAGGATATTTTGAAATATCAGATGGTAAATTTTTTATAGTATATGATACTTCGTTTTCGATTGACATAATTGTTTTGCCTCTATTAGTACTTAAAATGTACTCTATTTGCGACTGAAAAACAACCGTTTTTAATTGATATCTGCCTCGCAGAGTAGTATTATTAAGGCGATCTTGCACTTACCCAACCTGAGGTAACATTGTGAAACGACTGCTGTCGATTTTGCTCGTAGTTGCCTTCGTCATCTACGCCGCTGCTCCAGGCCTTGCTGGCGAGTGGTATCCAGTGCTAATTCACAGCCACACGCCGCTGTCTGATGGTGGAAAGATCGCAGAAGCTCTGGCCGCGATTATTCGCACATCACTGGGCAAATTACGCCCTGACGGTCGCTGCGCCTGGGTTGATACCGAGCATTTTGACGCATTGCGCGACTACGCCAGCTATGCAAAGACAATCACTGACACTAGCATTCCCGGCCATTTTATTGCCATGGCTGGACTCGAGCTAGGGTCCAAGTGGCATCCCGAACCCAGCACAGTTGCCGACGCAAACATGCTGGCTATAGGCGAATTGCCTAACGATTTCTATCGTCTGGCCAACTTTTACGACAAGAACCCCGACTGTGGTGGTAACCCATTGGTTGAGAAATTCGACTGTCAGCAAAAACTGATTGACGAAGTTCTATCCCTGGGAATGCTGCCAGTCGCGGCTCATCCGACTCAGCTAGTTATTGGCGGTTCAATCTTTCGAACAGATAACCGCTTTGACAAAAACCACTGTAGAGGAATCCTGGCCGTCGAACAACTCAACGTTCTTGGCCCAGGCCAAGATGATGAATGCGTTAACTTCTTCTTGCATCTTGTGCAATTGGGCCTAGCTGTATTCGTGACTGCTGGGTCCGACTACCACGGCACGACCGCTTCAGCAATTCCCGACGCCGTTCTTGACCCGCTGAGCCGAGTAACCTGGGTTTACGCCGATGATTTCAGCCAGAGCTCTATTCTCCGGGCGATTTCAGAAGGCAAAACCTGTGCCACTGGCGGAGACACGGGATTCAGCGACTTCTACCACGATGGTGGGCAAAGTCCAGCCCTTGTTCCCGTTGGCATCGACTCGCTGACTATCACTGCGCAGTTTTGGCTAACCGGACGCGACATCAGTATTATCGTATACCGAAACGGGGCTGAGATTACTCGCCAGCGCTTTGGCGGCAGCCTAACCGAGCGGTGCGCCTATACACTTGGCACAGAAGATGGGGAGCCGGGCTGGACTGACCGCGACGTTGCTGTGGGAACCACCAACCGTTATGTAGTGCGCGTTGTGGCCACGACCAAACTGGGCGAGCAGACGATGGCAATTACTTCGCCCATTACGCTGCGCCAGCGGGCAGACGGACAAACAACGTCATTCTTTGACGCCATTAGCTCCAATGACGTCGCCTGCATCTCCTCCTGGCTATCCACCGATCCGGAGCTTGCTAACTCCAGAGACCCAAGGAATAACAGCCTGCCAGTTCACACCAACCATCCTTTGGCATTGTCATTTGCCTGCGCCTACTCCAACAGCGAAACAGTCAAGGCATTGCTAGATCACGGCGCTGACCCCGACTGCCGACTAACGGCTGGGGAACCAGGTCCATTGATGGAAGTCGCCTACAGCGGTGACTTGGAAAAAGCTCAGCTGCTGCTGAGCCATGGTGCCAGTGTCAACGTTCGAACCGACGGCAACACCCCGCTGATTTGGGCCATTGGATGTGACCACCCGGAACTGGCAAAGCTGCTGATTGAGTCAGGTGCCGACGTCAACCTGCCGGGCGATCGCCAAGTGCGCCCACTAAAACGGGCCAGACAACACAACATGGACGAAATCGAAAAAATCTTGCTCGAGAAGGGAGCACGAGAATAATAGTACTCACGGCCGCGGGAAACCGCGGTTTTTCATTTAAATTTCTATTTAAGCGTAGCGATAAATTAATAAAACTCCAAAAACCAGCAGCAAAATCCAGCTGATAGTTCCAACTATTTTTTCCTCTTTTTCTGGAACAGTTTTGGGCAAAATGAAATAGATAACTGCCGAAATTAATCCCAAAATTCCTAAAATTCCACTCGCTTTACCGCCAACGATAATCGCGGCAATTTCGCATATAATCGCGAAAGCTAGCAGCGCTAAATAATTCATTTCAAACTCTTTTCCACTGCCGGGTAGGTTGCGTCAAGCCTTAATGCACCGGTTGAAAAATCGGCCGATTTAATATTCATCCCAGGGACCGATGCAATTTTTTGCTCAACGAAGTTAGCCAAATCTCCCTGATATTTGTTAATAACTGATGCCGGCGCTGAAAAGCGAGAAATTTGCGCACTGGAAATATTCAAAGTAATTTGATTATCCACTACTGACATTTTACCCTTAAGATAAAAACTTGGATTGTTTGAAACGTAGCTATTGTAATTTACTACCTCGCGGGAAAAACTGGTGTCGCCACCTAAATCAGCTGACCACTTTAGAGCTTTATCGATGTCAAAGTTCCCTGCGGCTTCCAAAGTCCCGTCGGAATTTATCTTTATTTGGGTGTTGGACAGTGGGTAGTATTTATACTTGGCATTGGAGATCATGGCGGTGATAACTGAGCTACTGTATTCGCCTGAGATACTTTTACCGCCGGAGAATTCCAAAGTTTTTGTATCTCCAGACAAATTCTGCAAATCGACACCGGTTAGCTCTCGGCCTTTTTGCAAGTCTGCGTCTGTGTATTTTACACCTAAATCCCGCGCCTTGTTGGCTCCCATAACGTCGGATACACCTGGAATAAATCCAAAATAACCGGCGGCCAAAACTAATACGACAACGATACAAGCGAGAACGATGAGAAACTTTTTCATAATTTCCTCCCAAAAATTAGAATATATTCTAAACTATTTTACAGGAAGTAGTTGATATTCGAATTTATATCCAGAATTCTTGGTAGTTTCTTCTATTTTAGTTCGAATTTCCTTGTAGTCAAATTTGTATTCAAATTTTTTTCCGAACAAATTTGATTGTTCTTCGATGTTTCCTTCGCGACCACCATTCATTGTATTATAG
>JBAXWD010000044.1:0-4974 GCA_037128645.1 Candidatus Berkelbacteria bacterium | reverse complement strand
GTGGGCACCTGCGAGTAACATCGCCGAAGAGCGGATGCGCCTCTGGGTGCTCCGAGACGACAAGAATTTGATCCCAGAGAAGATCTTGGTAGAGTTCGCGGAGCCGTCGATGGACAACGAGTCCTATCGGCTGCGCTTTGCACCGTCTCGGCAGCTGATGCTCAAAAAGTGCATCATCGATGGGTTGGTAGGGTATATCCAACCTCCAGCCAAGAAGAGTCAGAGGTGAAACTCCTCTTTGACCGTATATGGGCAAGCGCTTTACAGCGCTTGCCCACTTTTTTTATTCTAGATCCAAATAATATTGTTTAAGCTGATGGGGCCGGCGTTGCGGCCGGATCAACAGCAGGTGTAGCTGCAGGGTCCGGCGGTCCAACCATCCACATTTCTGGCAGGGCTACATATTTTGATAGAAAATCAGTTTCTTGCAAAACTGTTCCGTCTTTTGAAACTTTGTAATGAAACTTAGCCGATGCACCCTGGTGTGCGTGTGAGACCAAATTTCTAGTACCAACCGGCAATGTTGGGTCAACGGTTTCAACTGGCGCCGGTGGATCAACATAGTCATAGCCGACTGCGTCACCAATGGTTACTTGGCGGCTATCTTTTGTGCCATAAAATTCAAAAGTAATTTTTGTCCCAACAATTTTTGATTGAACAAAAATGTAACTAGAATAATTATTCACGAATTTAAAATCCGGAGCCGGATCAAAAATCGTCGCATCCATCCCAATTGGCGGCTCGTAATACGACACTCTGTATGAGTGATTCTGACGCGAAGTAATCTTCATGCCAGCATTCAGCGCTGTTCTAAACAGTGTCGTCGAGACCTGGCAAAGACCACCGCCATAGTCCGGCACTGTCTTATTATTTTTAATAACCAGCTCAGGCAAATAACCAGTTGAGGCATCAATTTTGCCCAACTTGCCTAAAGTCGAGAACTCTTCTCCCGGCTTAATTAAGGTTGCATTAATAGCCGCCGCGCCAATTGTGATGTTGTGAATTCTGTTTGACGGGGATTTAACAAAATTGGTTGTGCCTGTCGCAACAAGTTCAGTCAACCCATACGATGCCAACTTGGCCGAGTCAATTTCTGGAGCAATTTTTTTGATTTTTAATACAACTGTGCTTGGATTGTCTGTGGTATCAGAAGCGACCCTTGCCATTAAGGCATTCTCAATGTCAATTTTCGCTTGATCCTGATCCAGCTGTGCACCATATTGGGAATCAGCGGAAACAATAACCTTGCCATCTTGGGCTGCTAGAATAGCATTTCCAGCTGCTTTATCAATTTGGCTAGCAATTGCCACAACCTGCTTGGTATTTTTATCTGCAAGAATATAAATCTCCATCTCCTTCTTTTTCGGCCTGGATCCGATTAAGCCGGCAATTGTGTCAACATCTAATGTAAATTTCTGACTGTCGTTGGACAATGTCAGTGGTCCTGCTGCCAAAATTTTGTTAGCATTCGCTAATCCCTTCTGAGCATTTTCAGTAGTGATTTGCGGAACAAAAGTTTGAGATTTAAAAGAAATCTGGTTTTGTTTGATATTAGAAATTAGAGATTTGATATTAGAAATCAATTGACTTTGGTCAATTCTCCGGCCCTCCTGTTTCTCCGCAGTTAGTTCAAAAACACCATTGCCCGCATACTTTAAGCCAAAATCTTTCTCTGGAACATCAACCTCCGCGGCAATATCAGAGATTTTTTTGTTCAGCGCGTCCTGATTAATCGCATAACTAGCATCAACATGATATTTAACAAATAAAGTCTTGAACTGCTGGTAGAAACTAACAGCAATGCTGCGATTGCGCCCAACAGCGTAAACATCTCCAGCAGTTTTATCGGCGTCATATGATAAACCAAGATCCGCCGTCGAGATTTTATACTCTTTAACATCGCCTGTTTCCGGCTGGTATCTCAAGATAACGTCTGATTTCAAAAATCCATCAACTGCCGGCTTCAAAATTGGTACCATATCAGCTTTCTTTTTGCCACCCAAGTTAATGTCACCAACATAAACATTGCGATATGTCGTTTTGCCATAGGCAACCGAGTAAATGCCGAGGGCGATTAAGAATAAAATCAAAAGAGAGCCGATACCTATAACCGGCCATTTTATCCGTCTCCACAACTGAATCCTATCGCGAAACTGTATTATTCCATCTCTGGCTATTTTAACCCGAGATTTTTTTTCTTCAGTTCCTTGATTCTTTAATTCTTCAGTTGCTTTAATAGTTTTCTTCTTTGCCACAATTAAATAATACTAATCCGCGAAATAATATGCAAGTCATCACTCGTTCGTCATTGCGAGCCATCGAGACAAACGAGAGGCGCGGCAATCTTTTTGGATAGATTGCTTCGTTCCTCGCAATGACAAAACAAAATCCGATTTAAAAAAACCTTTGCGGCGATATTGTCCAATTTAGAACTGGATTTCAAAAGCATTTGAAACTCTTCCGCCAAAGTTTGGTTAGTCTGCAATTTTGGTTGTGCTTCCGTCATAAAACTTTTTAACAATCAAACAGATGGCCGATATAACTATTGCTCCGCCAGCTATTGCTGCGCGGATAATTAAACTATATGGGCTCTGGATAAAATCAATCAGCAAAACCCCTGCAATAACCGCAATTAAAACTTCTGCTGAATCTGCTTGACTAACCAATATATCTACGAGGACGGCTCCGGCCAAAAGCCCGGCCAAAAAGACTGGCTCCAGCGCCAGACCGGCAATAATGGCAACCAAGACAACAATTGCGATTTTAAGAATTTTGTTGCTCACCAACTCAGAAGAAATAACGTATGTCATGGCGCCTCCAAGCAACAGTCCCGATAGAAGCTTTGGTCCAATAAATGCGAAACCAAAATTAGCAAATCTACCAAAATAGAACGCCAATATTGCAACGGCCACCAATCCACAAAGCGAAATAAAATAACCGGCGGTTTTTAAATTTCCGCTCGCGAGTAGCTCAATATTCTCTGCAGCAGCAGGTGCCATCTCGGCCCCGCCCACAATAATAGCGGCATTTTTTGTCTGATAGGCAAATAAATTGTTAGCAAATGTGAGTGGCCAAATAAATGATAAACCAATCACTGTCAAAGCCAAGCCGTAGACACCAGCCAAGTAGTTAACAACCAAGATCGCAACCGCGACAATAATTGTTGGCATAATCTTGGAAACTTGACGAACAAATATTGCAACTAAACCAGCAAGCAAGCCAATCGCCAGAGAAATAGCTATTTTTAGCAAATCATGAATATTTGAAATGGCGAAAATATATCTTGGCCCAAAATATGCGGCGGTCAAAAACAATACTGAGAAAACTGCCACTAAGCGATAGAGCACAGCAGAAATGTTCAATGTTTTGGAGTTAAGTCTAGCGAATAATTGGCCAACAATCATGGCAACAATCCCAAGGCCAGCAAACAATAAGGGCAAGAGCTCAATGTTTTGATAGCTCACCTTGCTGGCGCCAGCTAAAATAACCGCGGCCGACAAAGCTGCAACATAGGAGCCAATAAAATTTAACTTTCCACCTCTCCAAGAGAAAATTGAAACTAAAATTGCGCTTAAAGCTAGCGCTAAAAGGGTTGCCAAATCTTTGAAAACAAAATGGGTCAAGCTAACCAAAAGCAACCCGGAGCCAGCTACCAAAAATGCTGCCGAGGAAGAGAAATTATTATTTAGTTTATAAGCGTCCATTACTCCCGCCCTGGCCGCCTCAGCCAAGCGAAGCGTTGTACTGGTTGAAAGCCCCATTAGGTAGTAATCAATAAAAGCAAATAATACGGCGCCAACCAAAAAACATGCAGCCGGCTGCCAACCGAAGGCGTAAATAATGCCGGTAAAAAGCACAATAGCCACTAAGGCAAAATCTTTAAAATTTTGCGCCTGTTTTAATTTCAATTCAGCTACTAAAGATTTGGAAACATCGGACATTTTTTTTGAACCGGAGGGTTTTTTACTAATTGACATTGATTTCAAGAAAGAATAAATAACCGCCAAAACTGCCAGACCCAACGTCGAGAACAAAGCAATATTGTACATTTTCACCTTTCCGATTAGTTGTTTGATCTAAACCTAGCAGATATTCAACTCATCTTCAACTATTGACATTTTCTCTCAAATATGCTAAAGTGTGGTGTTGTCAATTTTTACTGACTAGCGACCTGTCTCAAAATATGAGAGGCGTCCTCGTCAGCACAAGCTGGCACAAGGTTAATGGCGCTTATACGCGCCAGATACCGTACGTTCGCCTGGAGGGTTATTATGAAGACGTATTCCGCACTGCTGGTTGTCGCACTGTTCGCGCTGATGGCACTGTCTCTCGCCGGTTGCGGCGGCTCCGGCCCCGTCGCCCCGCCCGCTGGCATTCCCAGCGGCGGCACCATCGTGACGGACAATCCGACCCAGACGATGGGATTCGCGGACGTCCAGAGCCTGGCGCGCGGCACCGGCCTCAAGGTCCGCTTGAACCGCGCCGGCTACGAAGTACGCGAATATCCCTGCGCCTACATCGCCGCGTTCACTGACTCGGGCATGAAGCTGGTGGAATGCCAGATGCCCGACAACGTGACCATAGGCGAGGGTGACTCTGGCTCGCCTGTCCTTTACAACGGCAAGACCATCGGTGGTCTGGCCTACGGCATGGACGGCGACCACAAGGACTTCTGGGCCAAGTCAATTGAGGACATGACCCCGATCGCTCAACTCGCCAATGTAGGCGGTCTGCAACTCCGAGCCATCGGTTTCTCACACTTTTGCAACGTGAGTGATCACGTCGCCCAAGTGATTACCAGTCTTGGTCACGGCGGCGAACAACTGTTTGCCAACCGCCCGACGACAAGCTTGGCGCAGATACACACCTGTGGTGGGGTTCCGGAATCGGCGCCGGCGATCGCCGGCCAGTCGGTCAGCGTAGACTTTTGTCGAGGGCCGATCGTCAACCTGTGTATCATCGGCACCCTGACCC
>JBAXWD010000043.1:0-5048 GCA_037128645.1 Candidatus Berkelbacteria bacterium | reverse complement strand
AACTCAGGCCGAGCAGACAGCCAATATAAACAAGTATTTATAATCTTTTCGGAGGGGAAATGTCGAACTTTTGGAAGATTTTTATCTCAATCGCCGCAACCTTTATCATTGCTGGCGGCGGAATGTTTTATTTGATGCAAAGTCAGATTGATAACATTCGTTCCGACAATCAAGCTCAAATGGACATGTTGAATAAACAAATTTCGACATTAAAATCATCTTCGGCATCATCAACCGCCACAACTTCTTCTACCTCGTCATCGCCGACATCCTCGTCATCAACATCAAGCTCCGTAACTTCACAAAGCGTAACTTCAACGGCTCTGACCACCGATAGTAATGGAATAAAGGTTGGGACGGTAACTATTGATATGGCCGACGTCGCCAATGTCCAAGCTGGGGTTGATGCTGGTGGACAACCGTGGCGGTTGGACCCATTGCAACTAGCTCAGGGCGATGCCATTGGTTATGGATTTATTTTAGCTGATGCCAACAATTTCACGATTATTTCCCAGGCTGCCAGTGCTGGAACTGCCTCAATCGCAGCTAAACACAACGGTAAATCGTATGAGATTGATGTTATAAAACCGACTCCTGGTGATGGAAAAGTTTATGTTATCTCAAAAATAGCATCACTATGATGAGACTAGGTCCGTTTTGGAAAATATTTATCACAGTTGTGGCCACTTTTGTTATTGTCGGCGGCGGCGTGTTTTTTTTGATGCAAAATCAAATCGATAACATTCGAAGTGATCATCAAGCAAAAATGGATGATTTAAATAAGCAAATTGCACAACTTAAATTAAAGACGCCAGTATCTGAGGAAGTTTCGTTGCCAGCCGCTGCGCCTGTTGTTATCGCTGATACTACCAACTGGAAAACATACACAAATTCGACTTACGGTTTTAGTTTCAAATACCCGACCGACTGGGTTGTTGCAATTACAAAAAATGCTGTTGCGGATCAGGTCCTGGGCTTGAGTTTAACTTCGCCTGAAATGCAAGTAGCGATAAAAAATCAAACTATAGACGCAGCTTCAGATATTTATTTCGATGAGTTTACAAAAACCGCGAATTTTAACTTGAGAACAACTGTCACGAATAGCGATTTATACACTAAGGATTCAATCGTACCAGCAACAATTGCCGGCCAAGATGGGTTCCGGGCTGTTTTTTCCGGTATGGTAGAACAAGCCGTGTATTTTTGGGATAAGGACAATCATTATTTTGAAGCCACATCAACATTCAGTGGGGCTGATAGCAACTTGGCAACTATTCTGTTGACATTTCAGTTTATAAAATAGCACAATCTGAAAAACATTCTGATACTTCACCAGTTGATTTTTGTGTTTCAATGCCCTAATCTTAAAGCATAATAGTATATTTAATTTGGAAGGGATTATGAGCAATACAAAACAGTGGACCTCTCGCGACATTATCGACGAAGACATTTTAGAGCTAATTGGTGGTGAAAACATGTCGCCTGAGCAAAAAGACGAACTCTACAAAACGATGATGGCAACAATTCAGACTAGAGTTATGGCACGGGTTGATGACCTACTGTCAGACGAGGATGCCCGGGGTGTTAAGGGATTTCTTGATGCCGATGACAAGGCAGGGTTTGAGCAGTTTATGACCGATAAAAATATTGACATTAAATTGCTTTATTCACAGGAGTCCTTGCTGTATAAATTAGAGCTGGTTGAGCTCGCAAATGGACAGGGGGCCTAATGGCTGAAGGAATCAGAGGCGTCCCAAACACAGAATTGGAGAATCTTGAGGACTGGGAAGAAGAAGATGAAGAAGTAGAAACCCCACCGAAGCCTGTGGTCGTAAAAACAGAAAAGCCAGTGGACCCGGAGGTTGAACCGCAAGAGTCTGAAAAAGAGCGACATGAAAAAATTGCCGGTCTTATTTCTGATATGCAAACCGGAGAATGGCGTAAAGCAGAGGAGTCGAAGCGACTTGACGAGCGTTATGGTACAGGTTACTTAGGCAAATTGCGTGCTTGGTTGGGCGGGGAACATGATTATTCGTATGATGCCGAGACAGGTAGCGTAAAACATAATGTTCTAAGCGAAGTTGGTCGAAGAGTGGCTAATGTCGCATGGAAAACAGCAAAAACAGCGGCAATTATTGCCGGCATCGGGCTTTTAACTGGCGGTACTGGCGCAGTTCCAGCGGGGGCCATTCTTGGCTCAGCCTTAGGGCGCGGGTTCTGTGAAGCTTGGAAAGGTTTTGGCGATGAGGGCTCATTCCGAGAGAAGTTGATATTGGCACAGGCGAAGCATTATAAAGAGGCCGAAGAGCTGGCCAGTGGAATTGGCCCGGAAAATCCAGAAGGACTAACCGGAGAAAAATTAGAGCAGTACCAAGAAGCCAGAGCCGATAAAATTAAATCTTTAGTGAAATTTATTTATTCAAGTGAAAAGAAGGTCGCTGGCGCCGGTAATTTGGCTGGGGTGGCGTCAACAGAAAAAGAGCTTGATGATTATTTGAAAAAAATGAAGACTCGAGAAGAGTGGTTGGCTTTTGGCGGTGGCCTTGCCGGTGGAGTCTTCTCCTTGCTTCATGCCAAAGGTCAGGTTATGCAGCACTTACAAACGCGGTTGGACCATGGTGAAAAAATGGCTATGGATCTTGATCACGACGGAGTTTGGCACTATGTTCAGACTATTGACTCTGGCGTAAAGAGCGCCCAGCATATTTCAAGTAATTACGTCTTTAACTATAATGGCACCGAGTTAGCGGCTGCGCATGCCCATCATGCCAGTGTTCTGGCTCAAGGACCATTTGGGTCTCATGTTTTAAATGATAGTGTTACTCCCGGCCTTAGTCGAATTGCTAATGGAGAGCTCTTTATCCAAAGTATGTCGGCATTACTCGGTTTAGCTGGCGATAACGCTTTGGCTAGAAGGGCCGGCGAGCGCCAAGATGAAGAATTAGAAAAACGGCGCAAGCAGTTCTCTGGCCAACGAAGTGAGATACTTGGTCAATTGGCGCCAGAGACCAAGCTAGATAGGATAAAAGCTAAGGCGGAGGAGCTAAAGAAGACTTTGCCAGAGCCTGGAGACATTTGGAGCCACACAACGGTTTCAAAGGGCAAAGGGGCCAATAGGGAGAGCAGTGAGCGGCATATAAAAATAATTTCTGTAGATTATACCGACGAAGAAACACCACTGGTGTCATTTAGTCCTGAGGTTGAAGAACGGGCTGATGGCAAAGAAGGCAAAGCAAAAGTCGAGACAATGGCCCTGGAAACTTTTATCGCTGAAAACACCAAACTAATTACAGCTGTCAGTAAAAAAATTGAATTAACAAATCAGCCAGCCGAGGAGTCGACGGAAGTTGTCGAAGAAAAACCAGCAACTAATGTGGCATCTTCTGTCGATCAGTCGGAATTGGTTTCACAGTTGGAACAAGCTGAAAATTTGCCAGAAGAAAAAATTGAACTATTTAGAAATGCGGCGTTTTGGGTTCTGTCGCGAGCAACTAACGAACAAAGAAATAGCTTAAATGTTAATAACCCGACCGAGCGGGACGAACGTTTTAAGGCTCTGGCCAGAGAAGTTCTAAAGAACGAGTTTGTTGTTCACTTCGCAAATAAAGGGTTTGATGACAAGAATCGTTTCCCTGATCTGGATGGCAGGTGCGCCCTTGGTCTGTTAGCTTTGGCTGGGGTTAACAACCAAAAGGCACCACGACCGGTTGCCGCCGGCGAATTTATTCGCGGAAAAATCAATTTATGGACAGGGGTTTTTGCCGGCGGGATAGATTCAGCTGAAAAATGGGAATACTCCGATGACACCACTGGTTTTGCTGATATGCACGGACAAAATGTTGATCAAGAACAATCGGCAACTAAAACAATCCACGAAGTCATGGTTGGTTTGGATTTACTGGAGGATAAGCCGTATATTCAAAAAATAGTTGAGTTTGCTACTGACTGCGATAATTTAACCTACCCCAACACTTTGGAAGATTACAAAAAATCTGATCGCACACTTTACGGTTTATCGCGATTTATGTCTTTTGAAAACGTTGAGAAATTTTTTCAAGCCGGAAAAGATCCTAGTGAGCAGTTATCAAATGAAGAGTTGAAAGAATATGGCTTGCTGCATACCCGCAGGAAAAAAGACCCTGCTGTTGAACGAAAAGAATTTATTGAAGCATCATTAAAAAACATTCAGCGGTTGGAAAAAGAAGGTTGGGCCTTAGAGTCTAATAGCGCTGGAAAAATTTTGGTTAATGTTATGGGCGGGAGCGGCGTTGAAAATAGAATGAATGCCGAAAGTGCATATGCCATGGGCTTCAATGTTTATTTAATCTGGAATCCCAGCGGCAAAAGCTTCTTTGTTAGCCGACGCGATGCTTTCCCTGAAGATTTTTCGTTGGACGAGGGAGTCGCCACTAGGGAAAATATGTGGATAAAAACACAGGGCGGAGAACCGCTTAAAATGAATTTGCGCCAGCTTTTAGAACGAGTGGCTGGGCCGGATTTCGCAGCGACTGGAGAGCTTGAAAAATATCTTGAATCTGAAAAGGCCAGTGGAACTGATGAACCAGCGCCCTCTGAAGATTTGCCGCTGGCTGCTTAAACTGGGCGATTTGATTTTTTGATCGCGATCGTTTATGCTAAAAGTTAAACGGGGAGGGAGGTCTCCGATTTTTTGGCAGTCATTTAAATACATTTTATGAGAAGTCCATTTTCCTTTATTTTTGATCGCTTGTCACATGATATTGGCATTGATCTTGGTACTGCTAATACTTTAGTTTATGTTAAGGGCAAAGGTATTGTCATTTCCGAACCGTCGGTTGTCGCCATTAACAAAAAAACTAAAGAAATTCTGGCTATAGGCGAGGAAGCGAAGCGAATGGTCGGTCGAACTCCGGCTCATATTGTTGCTGTTCGGCCGCTAGTTGATGGCGTCATTTCCGATTTCGAAGTTACCGAACAAATGCTGAAATATTTTTTTGAGAAGGTCCACCGAGAGAAGTTTTCCCTTTTTCCTCATCCTCGAGTTGTAATTGGCA
This sequence comes from Candidatus Berkelbacteria bacterium, assembly GCA_037128645.1. Taxonomy (GTDB): domain Bacteria; phylum Patescibacteriota; class UBA1384; order XYA2-FULL-43-10; family CAINNR01; genus CAINNR01. Next base: position 15 of record JBAXWD010000043.1, on the reverse strand, counting down.
TTCCCTATGGTGTTA
>JBAXWD010000042.1:0-5275 GCA_037128645.1 Candidatus Berkelbacteria bacterium | reverse complement strand
GCGAATCGCCAGTGCCGGCAACATTCATGAATTTGAAGAGATTCCAAAAGATATTCAAGATCTTTTTGTAACAGCCCACGATGTTACACCGGAGCAACACATTAATTTGCAAGCTGCATTTCAAGAATACACCGATAACGCAGTTTCCAAAACAATTAATTTCCCGCATCAATCAACACGTGATGATATTTACGACGCTTATATGCTGGCATACAAAACCGGCTGCAAGGGCGTAACCGTTTATCGTGACGGATCCAGAAATGAACAAGTACTGTCGACCGGAAAGTCAAAAAATGATCAACCAGCCACCATCTCGACAGAAATTGTTTACGAGACCAAAATAAAGCCAAGGCCAAGACCAGAAGTCGTAGTTGGCACAACGGAAAAAGTCCCAACCGGACTAGGTGACATGTACATTACTATCAACGAAGATGAAGAGGGAATGTGCGAACTTTTTGTCAGCCACGGAAAATCCGGTGGTGAGGCCACGGCTATGAATGAAGCAATTGGCAGACTAATATCAATTGCGCTTCGCTCTCGAGTTGAGCCAAGCGTTCTGGCAAAGCACTTAAAAGGCATTCGCGGCTCAAGTCCTGTTTGGCAAAATGGCGAGCTAATATTGTCCTGCCCGGATGCAATTGGCAAGGCAATTGATCGCTACATTGAACGCTCAAAAAAGCTGAATTTGGAATTTAATACCAATATTAATCCGACCGTGGCACCGAAAGAGCATGCGTCAATTGACAAAGATCAACTTTTAGCCGAAACTTGCCCCGAGTGTGGTGGACAAATTGAATACGAAAGTGGCTGCTTTGTTTGCCATGGCTGTGGTTATTCAAAGTGCGGATGATCCTAACAGCTGACAGCTATTAGCTAACAGCTTCTAAGTTAAATGCAAAATCATGATACAAAATAAAGAAGCAAAATCTGAAAGAGGATTGATTATAGTGTACACAGGGGAGGGTAAAGGCAAAACCACCGCAGCTCTGGGGTTAGCGTTTCGGGCAGCTGGTTGGGGTCAAAAAGTCGCAATAATTCAGTTTATTAAAGGTTTCAAAAATACAGGAGAATGGAAAATTATAGAACGAATTCCAGAGATTGATATATACCAAACATTTGAAGACGAAAAAATCGGGATAGGCAAGCCGCGAGAAGAGCACAAAAAACCAGCGGCAGATGCAATGAGACTGGTGAAAAAAATCATCAGAAATAAAAAATATGATGTAGTTATCTTGGATGAGATAAACAATGCAGTTCATTATGGTCTTGTGGAGGCAGGAGAGATCATAAAGCTCGTAGACGCAAGGCCGGTGGGAATGACAGTGGTTTTCACCGGCAGGGGAGCATCAAGGGAATTGTTGAACAAAGCAGATTTAGTCACAGAAATGAAAGAGATTAAGCACCCGTTCAAATTAGGAATTACGGCCAAAAAAGGCATTGATTTCTGAAGATATTTTTACTACGCTAGTTTTGTACATCAAAAAGTTAATAAATCATTTCTTGGGTAAGTCGGTTTAATGCCGACGCAGTCCCGCTACTGTATCCCCGATAATTCGGGGGAGCCAGAAAACCAAGATTTGACAAAACCCTTCGGTCGAGAGGCGTTGTTCAAACGAATTTGAACAATAGCAGCTTTTCCATGGCTGCTTATTTACTTATAAAAAAGGAAATATATGAATAAATTATTTAAAAGTTTAATGTTCCCAGCTCTGTCTTTGTTGATTATCGCCCTGATTTACGGCGGACTTTCAATAGTCAGCTTGAGCAATCAAACCAAAGAACTGAAAAAAGAAAACCAGACAAGCTCAAACAGCCTGGCTGATTTGCAAAATCAACTGATCCAGACCCAAAACAAGGTCAACCAGACACTAAGTTTAAATGATAATTTACAGCAATCATTATCAGCGACACAGAAACAAATTTCTGGCCTCCAAACGAAACCAGCTGTTCAAACCGCTTCTGCGCCGACGATAATTACCAAAACCATTACCCAAACCGTTGATCGACCAGTAGTTCTAAATCAGGCAACTATCACAATCGAAAATGTCGGCTCCTATAAAGTAGATTTGCAATCAAGTGACAACGCTTTTAGTCTTTTGCAGCGAGCAGCAGCACAAAACAACTTTGCTTTGAAATATGACACTTACAGTTTTGGCGTCTTCATCACTGGCATTGGGGGTATTGTTCCAACAGGAAACCAATATTGGGCATTTTATTACAACGGGGCCTTCAGCAACGTTGGAGCATCGGATCAACCAGTCCAGCAGGGTGATAGCATTTTTTGGCAGTTAGCAAGTTTTTAACGCACACTGACAAATACAACACAGATATTTACTGATAGAAAATAATTAATACATGGAGGAACATGGCTTTATTTATGATTTTTCTGGGAGTATTACTCCGAATCGCGACTCGTTTCCATGACTGGGCACCAATAGCACCGCTGGTTAAATATTTACCACACATTCCTAACTTCGCTCCAATTGCTGCAATTGCTCTATTTGGCGGCGTTTATCTGAATAAGAAATATGCCTTGATAGTTCCGATTGCAGCAATGCTGATCGCAGATTACTTTATTGGATTTTATAACCCATACATTTTGGCATCGGTATACGGTTCATTCCTACTCATTGGCCTAATTGGTCTTTGGCTCCGAAACCACAAAACTTTGCCAAATGTTATCGGTGGCAGCCTTGCCGGCTCAATTTTATTCTTTCTAATTACAAACTTTGCTATGTGGGTTATTCCTCATTCTATTTATCCTCACACACTGCAAGGCATAACAAATTGCTATGTTCTGGCACTGCCTTTTTTCCGCAACACAATAGCTGGTGATTTATTCTATGTCGGAACCTTCTTCGGACTAATGGAACTATCGATCTTACTCGCAAGGAATATAGCAGCAAAAAAGCCAGCTACGAGGCTCTTTGCCAAACAGCATGTGGTATAATACATACTGGAGCCACTAAATAGCGGCCCAGAGAAAACTACTAATCAAGGAGGTTGTGTGTCAGAGAAAGAGTTAACGGGGAAAAATTTTGCAGAAATAATTGCTGGTGAGAAACCGGTACTTGTAGACTTTTGGGCTCCGTGGTGTGGACCATGCCAAATGATGGGGCCAACAATTGAAGAGTTGGCAGAAGAACAAAAAGACGTTATCATTGGTAAGTTAAATATTGATGATCATCCAGAGGTTGCCGAGAAATATCATGTCATGAGCGTTCCAACATTTCTGATGTTTGATGGCGGAAAGGTTACCGGCCAAACGGTTGGCGCTGTGCCAAAAGAAGCACTGTTTTCGATGATTAAAAAAGTTAGCAAATAACATAACTCTTGACTTTTAAGAGGTTATGTGCTACAATGGAGAAGTTGACGATGAGGGTATTAAAAATTGCCCTTAGAGTCAAAGCCCTTTAAATGAGGAATCCCTGGAGTTCGCTTCAGGGTTTTCTCTTTCAGGGGCAGAAAATCGTAGCAAACTTCAAAGCAAAGGATGATGCAACCATGAGGAAGTTGTCTGGGTTTTTGGCTGTTCTTCTGATAGGCGGTTCGTTCGGGTGGCTGTTCGCCAACTTCGACGAGCCGTTCGTCAACAGGCTGTGGGCAGGACTAGTCTTTATCTGCCTGATTGCCCTCGGCCTCATGTGTTGCAGTTGGCACGAAAAGTGCCAGCCAGCTACTGAAGTCGAGAATCCGGCGGGGACAGAATTTCCTGTCAAAGCAAAACCCCGCGATGGACAAATGAGTGGAATGCAACTGCTTGATGCCATCATGTTCCTGGTAATTGGCGCCCTTGGCGCCATGGCCCAGATCATCGGCAACAATGGAGGCCACTCCCTACTCGGCCAAAGCGGCTTTGAAATGGCATTCGTATACATTCTGGTTCGCCCCGCTATCGCAAGGGTCACCAGGAGCAAGCGTTTGTCACACCGCCGACACCGTCCCACCCGGGTTCCGCTATACTCGCGGACACCAGAAGCATGAGCCTTGTCCCGAACCGCAACGTGTCTCACGCGGTTCGGGGCTTTTTTTGTTTAAAAAACACTTTTGCGCTATACTTTGGGAACAATGCAACCTAAGCCACTTAAACTAAATTTCGAAAATACTAAGCCCGATGTTCTGGCAGGACTTAATACTGCCCAACACAAGGCTGTAACTCATAAAACCGGACCGCTTTTGATAATTGCCGGCGCCGGAACAGGAAAAACTGCTGTTATTACCCGTCGGATTGCTCATATTATTGAAAAAAAGTGGGCCAAACCACCGGAAATACTGGCGCTAACATTTACAGAAAAAGCTGCTGCCGAAATGGAAGTTCGCGTTGACGAGTTAACCCCATATGGCTACACGGATATGTGGATCTCAACTTTTCACGCCTTTGGCGATAGATTTTTGCGCGACTATGCCATTAATTTAGGACTTCCGGCCAACTTTAAAGTCCTAACTGCAATTGAACAAGCAATTTTTATGCGCCAAAACATTTACGCTTTCGATCTTAAACACTTTCGACCGATTGCTGATCCGCTTTCCCATATTCAAGAGCTTTTAACCCATTTCTCCAGATTGAAAGATGAGTTAATTTCTCCTGAGGATTATTTGAATTATGCTGACGGCTTACAGCTAAAAGCTAATAGCTCAGATGAGAAACTGGAGGCTGAAAAAACCCTAGAACTCGCCAATGCTTACTCAAGATACCAGGAGCTGATGATACAGTCGGGAAACCTGGATTTTGGCGATCAAATATATTTAACCTACAAACTGATAAAAGAAAACCCTAGGGTGCTTTTTGAATGCCATGAAAAATTTCAGTATATTCTGGTAGACGAGTTTCAGGACACTAATTTTGCACAAAATGAGCTGATCAAGCTCTTATCGGGCAAAGATGGCAATATTACCGTGGTTGGTGATGACGATCAATCAATTTATCGTTTTCGCGGCGCGGCAATTTCAAATATATTGGATTTCAAGAAGTATTATAAAAATGTTGCTGAAATTGTTCTAACAGAAAATTACCGTTCGACAAAAGAAATCCTTGATGCTTCATACAAACTCATACAAAATAATAACCCAGATCGGCTGGAAGTTAAAAACGGTATTAATAAAAAACTAACTAGCAAAAAACATGGTCTGGCGCCCGAACTAATATTTTGTGACACACTCTCATGCGAAGCAGATAGCGTTGTTGAAAAAATTCAGGATTTAAAAAAACAAGGGCTTAAAAATAATGATTTCGCCATTTTAGTTCGCGCCAATATTCACTCTGAACCTTTTATTC
>JBAXWD010000041.1:0-5338 GCA_037128645.1 Candidatus Berkelbacteria bacterium | reverse complement strand
GCTTTTGTTGTTTACGGAGTCATAAAGAAAGGGGACACCAACTTTATCACTGGCAATACCAAGTTTAGTCGCGTTGGCAGTAAGTTCTGCTGAATTTGTGGAATTGTACCAAACTTCTTTCATGTTAAATTTTACTTTGGCACTGGATATCCATGAATCAACTGATGCCTGGTCAATTTTTGAGCCATCTGGTAGGTATTTGCTCTCCTGCAGCCATTTCTCTACATTGGTGCAATGTGGACAACCATTGCCGTAGTAAATTGTGGCGACAGCATCTTTCATTGCCAAATCGCCTGCGACGAGTGAAGCTGGCTGCGCTTCAGTGTTGGTGGCAGTGGTAGTATTTGGTTTATCTGCAGAGGTTTTGTCTTTGGATGATCGGTAAATTAATATTCCGACGATAAGAATCAGAATCACAATTGCCAATCCATAAATAAACTTTTTCACTTCACTCCTTAGCCCTGCTAAATGCTTGTTTGATGCTAAGCATCTGGCAAGTATTAACTAGGGGTAAATTATTATTAGTTCAATAGTTAAAGTAATTGACTATTCGCTGGTTGTCAAGGCAGCCGAATCTTTAGCTGGGTGTAATGTTTTTTATTTCTTGCTATAATTATCTCGAGGATTGGCTTTTTGCCGCATCACGAAACATGACAACTATTTCAGATGATAAAACTTATATCTGGTTGCTTTGTTCGTCACTGGTCTCAACAGCTGCGGCTTTTTATTTTTTGCGTCAGTTTTTAGTGATCAATTCCGGCAGCTGGATGGCGCCAATGTTTATTCCGATTTACTTTTTTGTTTTGGTAATATTTGCAATAAATACTTCGCTGAGCTTTATTTCATATAAAAAAGATCGATTTTTGTCTCTGGCTTTTTGTTTCTTAGTAATATCAATTGATCTGCTTTTGCTAGTGGCTTTAATATTAAACATTAAAAACCCAAATGGATAAACGAGATAAAAAACTAATTAGACTATTTGAAATATTGCCCGGTGCTTTTTCTTGGGGAACACTAATCGTTCTATTCTTGTTTGCAGTTTTTTTGCCTAAAGTCCTAGCTGTATTCATGATTTTTTATATTATTTTTTGGTTTATTCGAGTCTTGTTTATGTCTTGGAGGCTGGTTTTGGGTTATATCTACCACTCCAGAGAAATGGCTATTGATTGGGCGACAGCACTGACAAAATTGGCCCCAAGGGATAGTTGGAGAAAAATTTATCATATAGTTTTGGTCCCGACTTACAAAGAGGGGCTGGATATTCTTCGTACTACTGTTAAATCAGTTGAAAAGACTGACTATCCAAATAATCGGATTATCTTTATTTTAGCTACCGAGGAGCGAGATAAAGATAATGTTCGTGGATATGCAGAAATTCTAAAGAAAGAAAATGCCGGGAAGTTTTTGGATTTTATTGTCACCGAGCATCCAGATAATTTGCCCGATGAAATTAAAGGTAAGGGACCAAATATCACTTATTCCATGAAGGCAGCACTACCAATTATTGACAAGCTAAAAGTGCCGTACGAGAATATCATTGTTACTAATATGGATGCTGATCACATTTTGGATAAAAAATACTTGTCATGCCTAACATATAAATATTTAACCACTCCGGATCCAACTCACAAAACCTTTCAGCCTTTGCCGATGTTTTTCAACAATCTTTGGGATGTGCCAATGCCAATGCGCTTAATCGGCATGAGTTCATCATTTTGGCAAATGATAGTTTCTTCCCGAGTTTCCAGGCTGCGTAACTTTTCTTCCCACGCTCAAAGCCTAGCTGCTTTGGTTATAACTGATTTTTGGGCTAAAGATACAATTGTTGAAGACGGTCATCAATTCTGGCGATCGTATTTTGCTTTTGCCGGCAATCATCAGGTAGTGCCGGTTTTTGTTCCAATTTACCAAGACGCGATTTTGGGATCGACGATGTTTTTGACCATAAAGGAGCAATATTTGCAGAAGAAGCGTTGGTCCTGGGGAGTCTCTGACATCCCTTTTGTTTTTTATCATGCAATCAAAGATAAAAGAATCTTTTGGTTTGATCGTTTGGCAAATTGTTTAATACTTTTTGAGTCTCATTGGAGTTGGGCTACAGGGTCTCTGGTATTAGCACTTTTCTCTTGGATCCCACTCGTTGTTAACCCGCAATTTGGTAACTCGGTTTTGGCATACAATTTTCGTCATATCTACAGTGATATTATCTTGGTCGCCTATATTGGCATGATTACAACACTAACGATATCAACTTTGTTGGTTTGGCCTCGTCGCAAGAACAAAAAAACTGGCTGGAGAATTGTTTTTGACTGGATTCTGACTCCAATTATGCTGCCAATCACCAATATCGCATTTTCCTCGATTCCAGCATTTGATTCGCAAACTAGACTGATGTTTGGGATTAAGCCAACTGTCTTTCGCGTTACAATTAAAGTTAGAAAAAATGAAGCTTCTGTTTAATATTATTTCGGAGGGCTAGATGAAATCTAAAAACGTCGTTCAATTTTTGAAGTTTGTGGCAGTTGGTATTTTGAATACCTTAGTTGATTGGGCTGTTTTCTATTTGTTGGTATTCTTTGCTATTCCTGGTCAACCGTTACTTGCTAAGGCGATTTCTTTCACTGTTGCTGTTTTAAATAGTTTTATTTTAAATAGTATTTGGACTTTTCGCGATGAATTTTATAGCAGTATTAAGGACAAGAGTTTAAAGTTTTATCGCTTGGCAAACTTTTTTATTCGTTTCATCCTAGTTAGCTTAGTAGGTTTTGCAATCAACTACTTAGCTTTTAGGTATGTGTTATCGAATTTAACTGGCTCACTTGCGGCACACTCAAATATTATCGGCTTAGCCGCCGCTTCTGGGGCTGCCTTAGTTTGGAATTTTATTATCAACAAGCTTTGGACATATAAAAAGGACAAGGAAATTTCTCCGGAGGAAACGGCAAAGAAAATTAAACGTTTCAAGTTTGATTTAGCAGCTGCCGGAATTTTGGCCATCACTCTTATTATTTCCTTCTTGCTGATTAGCCGTGATGCGCCAATAGTAGACGAAACTGCTCATATTCCCGCCGGGTATAGCTATGCAGCTTATCACGATTATCGCCTAAATCCAGAACACCCTCCGCTAGTAAAATTTTTGGCTGGAGTCCCTCTGCAATTTCTAGAGATTAAGGGCTTAAAATTGGATACTTCTTGGAATGATATTCGTCAATGGGACGCTGGCTGGTATTTCATGTTCCATTCTGGTAACAACCCGGATCAAATTGTTTTCTGGGCTAGGCTGCCGATGTTGCTTTTTATACTTGGGTTAGGAATTTTACTTTACAAATGGGCCTCAGAAGAATTTGGTAGCAAAACCGGCTTATTCGTTTTATTTTTATTTGCATTTACTCCAGACGTACTAGCCCATGGTCATTTTGTTACTACTGATGTACCAGCAGCCTTTGGTTTTGCGCTTGGAATGTATACGTTTAGTAAATTCCTTGATAAAAAGAACTTGAAATATTTGATTGTTGCAGGATTGTGTTTAGGCATCGCTGGACTTCTCAAATTTTCAACTTTTTTGTTATACCCAATATTTTTGTTAATAATTATCGTCAAATCGCTGATAGACAAGAAAGAGCAAAAGAGCTCTTTTTGGTTAATTTTTTGGAATTACTTTAAACCACTTTTTTGGATTTGGGTTATTTCTTTCGCTACTATTTGGTTAGTTTATATTCCAATGGTCTGGAACACATCAGCAGCCGTTGAAAAAGCGGTTATTCTAAGTAATCTTACTTCTAATCCCCAAACTGAGGTTCTGCGGAATATGCTTGGTCACCTGGCGGGCAATCCATTTACCAGGGCCTTGGGACATTATATTTTGGGCATGCTTCTTGTCTTTGGTCGGGTCGCGGGCGGAAATTCAACTTTTATCGTCGGACATTTTTCTGATAAGGCAATATCTTGGTTTTTCCCGCTTGCTTTTTTAATCAAAACTCCAGCGACAATTTTGGTTCTTTTCTTCTTTTCGATAATATATCTAATCACAAAAAAGGTGAGCAATGCGCGTGAGGCCTGGCTGCTGTGGTTATTTGGGATCCCCTTCATCGTTTATTGGGCAGTCAGTGTTAAAGGCTCTTTGAATATTGGTACCAGACATTTATTGCCAACACTTCCATTCCTGTACCTATTTATTGGTTTAGCTATGAGAAGAATAATAGAGAGTAAGAAATTAGCTGCGAATATTGCAATGATTATAATTGTGACAACACTTGCAGTACCAGTATTTGCTGCCTATCCCAGCTACATTAGTTACTTCAATATTTTTACTTACGGTCAGCCCAAATACACTCTTATGGTAGACTCATCTCTTGACTGGGGACAGGATTTAAAGCGACTCGCTACTTATGTTAAAGATAACAACATTTCAAATCTTAAAATTGATTACTTCGGTGGAGCTTTACCAAAGTATTACATTCCTGACTCAATACAGTGGAGGAGTGGATATGGGCCAACGACTGGCTGGATAGCGGTATCCGGTACTTTTTACCAGATGTCAAAATTACACGGCAAAGAAGAAGGTAAGTGGTCGTACAGCTGGCTAGATGACATTAAACCAGAAAAGATTATCGGAGATTCTATCCTAATCTACAATATTACTCCCCAGGATTTAATTGACCACCCGCCGACCTCCCCGTATCCAATCACTGGCTATGACAAAATGCCAGATAAAACAATGAATGCTAACCAGCTTTAAGGAGATCCATGCCAGAACAACCGTTTTTAACAATTCTAATTCCTGCATACAAGGAAGAAAAAAGGATCCATAAATCACTAGACGCTATTATTGAGTTTCAAAAAGAACACGATTTTTCGATTGAGGTCCTAATTGTACTTGATGGAACTCCGGACGATACATTGGCAGCGGCAGAAAAATATCGCAGCGCTATTCCTGGTCTTAAAATTATTGATCGCAAAGAAAACAAGGGCAAGGGCTATACGGTTAGGCAAGGAATGCTAGAAGCAAAGGGAAAGTATATACTTTTCACTGATGCCGATAACGCTACACCAATTGATCAGGTGGATAAATTGTTGAAATACAAGGATGATTTTCCTGTAATTATTGGTTCGCGCTATATTTCGGGTGGGAAATTGGCAATTCCTCAAAGCTTTGTTCGCAAATTCGGTGGTCGTGCGCTTAATCTTGTAATTCAGTCACTCGCAGTTGGCGGAATTCATGACACTCAATGTGGATTTAAAATGTTTGAACACAGTGCTGCCAAAGAGATTTTTAAACGAATGACGTTCGAGCGTTTTTCCTTTGACATTGAAGTTTTGGCAATCGCCAGAGTCCACA
>JBAXWD010000040.1:0-5795 GCA_037128645.1 Candidatus Berkelbacteria bacterium | reverse complement strand
CCGCGAAGTCCAGAAAAAAGGTAGGCATGACCAATACGGTTTTCGCGGACAGCCAAAAGCAGAGTGTCGCGAATGTGATCCTCGCCAACTAAGTCGGCAAATTTTTGTGGCCGGTATTTTCGGTACAAAGACATGGTTGCAAGTTAAAAGATTATAAAGTTTCTAAAGTCTATAAAGTACCATGAGATAGAATCTATTATAGTTAAACTCAATGTACTTTACGAACTTTAAGAACTTTCGACTTTATGAACTGTTTTGCCCAGTATTTTTACAATACAACACTTTATGGCTGTGAAGTAACAATTAATCTATTTGACCCGATTAACCTAATTGGCCTAGGCGATATTCGGATATTAGACATTGGATATTTTTTAGATATTAGGAATTAGAAATTAGAAATTGATTTTGATCGTCCCCAACTTATCAACAGGGTTTTCCACACCTCTTACTAATTTACAAATAAACCCAGAACTAAATTACGAATAATAAATTATGTGTTAAAATGGTTCTAATGACTTATTCGTAATTTCGTTGATTTTTTCGTAATTTAGTAAGAGAAGCGACGACAGGAGCGGAATGACTAAAGAGCAGTTCGCAGTACAACTTGCCAAAGAAATGCGTGCCCAGGGCATGAAGATTAATGCTGACAATGCCGAGAGATTGATTATTGCCCTATCACAATCAATGCAAGATGGCTTGGCGCGCGACCGCAAATTAATTGTATCAAACTTCGGCAGTTTTGAAGTCGTAAAATACGGCGCAAAAATGATCAAAAGCCCGCGAGGTGATGACAAAAAGTTTTTTATGCCACCAACAGATGTTATTAAGTGGCACCCATCAGGGAAAATCCGCGAGCGAGCAACATCTGAGGAAGTTGGCGAAGATGAATACAGCTTGCTGGTTGGCAATCCACAAGAAGAGACCGAGCCAAAAGTAATATTTGAACAACCGGCAGTGGCAGCACAACCAACCTCTGCGGTAGCTAACAACACTGATCCGTACAGTGTTAAAGTTAATTTTGTTGGAAAAAATAAATCATATTTATCCGACGAATGCTCACCGATTTCAAAATTTGTTAAGTCAATATTTGGGTTAATGAAAAGTCTAAATGCCGACAAACTTGAAATCGTCCCGGGGCGGCTGCAAACAAATTTGGTCTATTATTCCGGTAAAGATAATAAAAGCCAGAGGTCACTGCCAAAAGATTCACACTCGGTTGTGGTACAAAAGATCGAAGCCTTGGCTGGACCGGCAAACGAACTTTTACTTTTCGGCACTGATAGAATTAAATTGTCGCGTCAACTTACCCCTTTTGGCGATCAGTTAATAATTACCAAAGTATGAAAAAAATTGGCAACAATCCAAAAAAACGCAAAGGAGCAGCTCTAGTTGTGGCAATTTTACTGGCGGCAGTTATTGGCTCGGCTGCAATCGGCGTGACTGCAATTGCTTTCCGTCAAGTTAATACTGCTGAAACCTACAACAATGGCCTGGCCGCTTATTACGCTGCCGAATCCGGACTGGAAGAAGGGCTTCTGCGCAATAAGTACGATAAAAATGCTCAAATACCAGAATCAATAACTAGCTATTTCGCCAGAGACACTCTTTTGCGACGGCCGGCAAATGCTTACCGCGATTTTTTGGGCCAACCAACCAAAATGCGATTAACCAGCAGTAATTCTGGCGTCCAAATTGGCTACGGTCTGGCTGACAGATCACAAGTTTACGACCTAGACGTTTTCTGGCAACAAAAATATTTTGGAGTTGATAAAAATGATAATGGATTTATCGACGCCAATGACATTGCCAGCGACACCTACAACAACCCAGACTACAAAATTGAAAAAGATGACTCAAAGTCCTTCACTATTTTGCCAGCCGACAACAATATTTATCTTTACTGGAAATGGATTGCCCCCAATTGTCAGCCAATCACTCCCGGCGGAACAAATTATACTTCACGAGCAGTAGAGATAAAAATAAAGGACACGACACAAAACGAACACACCGCACTCTTCCGCGACGCAGAAACTCTGGACCACTGCGCAACAATTAACAACTCAACAAAAGCCATAAAAACCAACGGCGCTTTCACCGCCTCATCCGGAGTTGAGCTCAAGGCCGCCATGGGTATTACCGCCTACACCGCCACAGAGCTAACAATCAAACCGGTAGGCAACACCAGCGGTTCTGGAGACGGAATTTATTTTGGCTTCAACCAAGCTCCGCAGAACAACCTTGCAGTCGCGACCAGAACAACCGGTCCAAGTACCACAATTCAATCAACAGGATATTTTGCCGGTAACTCTCGCCAAATCACCGCTAACATTGACCGCCAAACCGGTACAATTCTCGACATCTTCAACTACGTGATCTACAAAGGACAATAATTCTGACAATGCCGAAAAATGTGTTGACTTATACACACTTTTTGTGTATTATAACAACTAAGTTTTAACGAAAGGGTGGAAATGCGCTATCCATTAATAACTCTGATCATCGCAGTAGTTTGGGTAATTTTGCTTGCCGTCAGTGCTCAGTTTACTGACATGGCCCAAAGTTTGTATTATCTGACGCTGGCAGCGACTGTCATCATTTTTATCATTGGCTTTCAAGCCAGAATCAAATGAACTTCTTAAAACGTTGGTTATTTTTGTCCTATCTTTCCATCAAATATTTTTTGTTGGTTATTTCACGTGCAATATTTATCTCACCTATCCCTTATCATAAAATCACGCGCATGTATCTCGAAGAAGCTGGCGGCGCATTTATTAAAATAGGCCAAATTCTAGCGCTGCGCTATGAGATATTGCCTCCGGAATATTGCTTGGAACTCTCGGAGCTATTCGACAATGTTCCTTCAATGGATTGGGACACCGTCAAATCAATAATCGCTACCGAGTATGGAAATAATCAAAATGATATTTTTACTCTCATAGAAGAATCACCGATTGCTTCGGCCTCCTTCGCCCAAGTCCACAAGGCTATACTTGCCAGCGGCAAAGAGGTCGCAGTGAAAATTCAGCGCCCAGGATTGATGGCAAAAATCAAAGAAGATTTTCGTTTTCTACGATTTTTGTCGTTTTTTGTTTCACCGATTCTGCATCTGCAAGCTTTTAAACTTCGCGAAATTCTAGATGAAATGGAAAAAACAACAGTAAAAGAACTGAATTTTAGACTGGAAAAAGACAACGCTGAAATTATTCGAAAAAGCATAGACCGGCCAGAGCGATTTCTTGTCCCAGAAACTTACTCAGACATAACTACCGAGAAAGTCTTGGTTCAAGATTTCGTTAATGGTCTTAAACTTACCGACGTCATCCGATCGAGAAACACCATGGTCAGCAGCGAAAGATTTGCCGCAATCGATTTTGATTTAGATAAGATCGCATCTGATATAACAGCGGAATTAGCTCGACAATATTTTCAAGTTGGCACTTATCACTCCGACCCTCACCCTGGAAATATTTTAATTACCAAGGATAATAAAATCGCTTTTGTTGATTTTGGTATTGTTGGCACTGTCTCAAAATACAGCCGAGCGCTATTCTGGAACTTCGTCAAACACATTGCTATCGAACTAGACCCCGAAAAAGCCGCTGTAACATTTTTGAGACTTGGGCTTCGATCGATTGAAGATCGAATTCGCTTCCTATCTCAAGAGAATAATAGGGCAATCGAAACGTATTTGGAAATTTTAAAGAAGATGGCAGAAGTCTATGAAAAACCATTGGGCCAAATCGTTGGTACCTGGTCTAACTCAATTGGGCATCAATCAGAATCGCTTTATAACCGTAGCACGGCTGTGAGCTTCATTAAGGCAATGAGAATCGCTGAAAGCTACAACGTTCACTTTCACACAGACTTGATTCACTTCATTCGCACTTTGGTCATTGATGACATGATGGCAATGCAAATTTCTCCAACTTTTCGCATGGACCTGGCCTTACAAGGATTCGCTAAGGAGCATTCTGAAATGATTACAGACCTAGAAAAGTACTTGCTTGAAAGCCCTCAAATTGAAAACCAAAAACTGGCTGACCCTTACGACGAGTTCGAAAGAGAAAAAGCCAAGGAGTTCTTGACAGAGTGGTTCCAAGATTTGGTCGAGGACAGAGGAACGCTGTATAATAAAATTAAGCAACCTGCAGAAAAATTAATGCAATTAATATAAAACTATGACTAAACAACTTTGGACAACAGCAATCATCGTCATTACCTGGATAGCCACAGCCGTGGCAATTTTCCAGGGGCATATTAATGTCTTTGTTTCGATCTTGCTGACTTTTGCCTTCACGTTCTACCTAATTATCTTCGGCCTACAACGCCAAAAAGACTAAGAAAAAAATTAAAAAACAGCTGATTTTTTCACGATATTTTTGTAGTTCTAATAATAAAATTCTACATTTCTGATCCGATCGGATCATTTTTGATGAATTTCTGTCATTCCCGTGAAGACGGGAATCCACCAAAATTTTTTTGTTCAAAATAAAAAAACGAGGAGATTTTCTCTCCCCGCAAGTTCTACTAATCAAATTTCTCGAGCAGTCGCTGTAGCCTCTTTTTTTCTGCATCGTTGCTTTTGAGTTGTCTCTCAATGTCTTTTTTCGTGGCGAACTGCCAGCCATCGAACCTCACCCCCTGGGGCACGATGATTTTGTCCAATGGTAACGGCTCTCGCACCGGTTTGAGTTGTTCAACCGCTCTGTTCGCGGCGTCTCGTTCCCAAGTGTTGCAATGATACTCGTGAACAAATTCGACCTCCACGACACCGTCATGACTCAAGAATACGTTCCACAGGGCGTATTCCTTGAGCCGCTCCGGAGACAACTCGGCAGGATAAGCAATTCCCAGAAAATCAAAGCGCCGCTTCAACTCAGCAAGAATATCTGGCAGCAAAGCCAGGACCGCTTTCTGCATGAACGGCGGTAAGTCTTTGGTGTATCTTTCGCTGAAAAGTACCTCCGACTCAGACGGTTTTTGCACAGTCTTTCTCCTTCTGGCTCTACCAATGAAATTTGGGGCACAAGAGTCCGGTAAACATCATCCAAGAAAATCCCAAGCAAGCAAGACCGGTCCACCAATTGACCCAGCAAATACTTGCCTGCTCTTTCGTCATTCCAAATTTTGCACTTTCGAAATACTTATGGTGGTATTTCGATTCACTCAGTTTCGTGATTGTGCCGACGAGAACAAAGTGAAGCCCCGCCAAGAGATAAATGGCCGCCAAGGCCTTGCCTACCACTTGTTGGTCCTGGAAAAAATGGATGACGGAAAAGATGTAAGAGGCTGGGAACCAGACCAGATACAATCCATTCAAAATCCTCAGCTTTTTGATCAACCAATTGGTCAGTCGAAACCAGCGGGACTTTTTATCTTCCACTTGCTTCACGTCCTTCTTTTGTTTTTTGTCTGACGATTAAATATAATTCATATAAGACTTTTGTCAATTGTGTCGTCGTGACATCACGATAACTTGGCGATATTTGTGCATTTTTGATATTGTTTTCCACCAATATTTCTGTTATGATTTTTATGACGTTTTTTTCGTCATCATATGAAATATATTGAAGCAACACTAAAAAACCTCGGATTCTCCGAAAACGAAGCCAAAGTCTATTTGGCTAGTTTGGAGATGGGTGTTTCTTCTGCACAAGAGATCGCCAAGAAAGCCGACATCCTCCGCACTACCGGCTATTCGGTTTTAGAGCAACTGGTTGTTCGCGGGGTGATTATTAAAACCAAAAAAAATTCCGTTAACCGCTATTTTGCTGAGTCACCTGAAAGTTTAGTAC